>NZ_JBFTQB010000017.1:0-19642 GCF_056398785.1 Paenibacillus sp. 01T422
GAGCTGGGTATCATCGTCGACACCAGCCACTGTGGCAAACAAACGACGCTGGATGCTTGCCGGCTTTCGACGGCACCGGTCATCGCTTCACATACTGGCGTCGAGGCACTCTTTGGCCATATGCGGTGCAAAAGCGATGAAGAGCTCCAGGCGATTGCTGGAACTGGCGGCGTGATTGGCGTTTYTGCGATGCCGTGGTTCATCTACCAGGACCCGAACGAGACGACAATCGAGCATGTGCTTGATCATATCGACTATGTGGTTCGGCTGGTCGGGGTTGATCATGTGGGCATTGGAACGGATTGGCCGATGAGCGATGTGGAATGGTCTTTGGTATATTTTAAAGAGCATATTGCGCCAAGAATTGGCTTTGCCAAAGGGGATGGGCCGTCGACTGAGACGGTGAAGGGACTGGAGAAGTACAGTTATTTCATCAATTTCACCCGTGGGTTGGTTGCAAGAGGGTATAGCGATGAGGACATTCTGAAGATTATGGGCGGCAACTGGCTGCGTGTTTTTGAACAAGTCTGGGGATAGGAGTTAACGGGGATGAGCACATATTTTCAGTCTACTACGTTCAATTTGTATTGTGCTGGTGTGTATGAGGGGAAGATCCGTTTTGCCGAAAATGGGATTATGCATGCCAAGGTGGATGCTCGGAGGAGGACACAAATGCAGGAGAATGTCCTGCAGGAGAAGACACCTTACATCTTGCCTTTCGCTAAAATAAAGATGTCCTTGGCGCATTATGACCAAGCCGTTTGGCAAGGTGATGAGGTTACGCTTGGCAATGGAGACCTATATGCACGGCATGTTCGGTATTCGGCTTACGTGGCGGGACGAGCGGGTGAAGCTGGAGAACCAGGGCAACCAGGAGAATCAGGGAAACTGGGAGAACAAGGAAAAGAGATGGCATCTCAAGTTTGGGCGATGCGGAAGGAAACGGCGCTTGACATCGTGACTGTGGATGGACGCGTCATAGCGTTCGTTGCGCCGAACCGATACGGTATGGAGGTGCTCGTGGCGGATGGTTACGAAGCATTGACTCCGCTTGTGGTGTATGAAGAACCACTCCTCTCCAAGCCGGAGTTCGGCGTGAATGATCTAGGCACCTTCCTCGTTCCGATGCGTGACGGTGTGCGTTTGGCAACGGACGTGTACCTTCCTGAAGGTGCTCAATCGGCGCAGGGGTTGCCAACGATACTCATTCGCACGTGTTATGATCGCAACTTGCGTAAAGAGTTTTTCAAGCGTTGGGCGAACAAAGGGTACGCCGTCGTCAATCAGGATGTTAGAGGGCGCGCGGATTCTGAGGGAGAGCTGGTTCCGTTCTTCTACGAGCGGGATGATAGTGCGGATACAATCGACTGGATCGTGTCGCAGGAATGGTCAAACGGCGACGTCGGCATGTGGGGTGCCTCCTATCTTGGATATGTTGTGACCGCAGCATCTACGAGTGGTCACCCGAATTTGAAGGCGGTCGTCAACGAAGTGAACGTGGGCTCGCCGTTCGTAGATACGGTACGCAAAGGCGGAACCGTATGCTCGTGGCCTTTGCTCTGCTGGACGCTTGCGCAGTCCGTTGGGACAAGGACGGATTTTGATATATTTGCGGGTAAAACCGTTGATCCGGAGAAAGCTGTGGACGCCAGACCGATCAGGGAGATCCCTCAAAAGATGATCGGCAGAGCCTCTGGCCCTTGGGATCTGTGGAGTGAGCATCCGGAGTATGATGATTTCTGGAGAAATTGCACCTTTACGGAGCGTGGCGACCAGGTGCAGGTGCCGATGTTTGTCATTTCCGGTTGGTATGACGGGGACAGCGCAGGCGTTTCGGAGACGTGGAGGATGCTGACCAAGCATGACGTCCCCAACCGGAAAATATGGCTCGGACCGTGGGAGCACGGCCCTAACCGAGCAAGGGATCTACTCAGTGCGAGCTTCAGCAACGATGCGGTTGTTTACGATTATGACGTAAACGTGCTGCGTTGGTTCGACAGGTTCCTCAAAGGGCTGCCTAACGGTATCGATCAAGAGCCAAGAGCGAAATATTACGTTGTTGGAAGCAACGAGTGGCGAACATCCGAGGATTGGACGCCTACGGAGGCGCAGGTTAGGAACTTTTATCTGGGGAGTAATGGCCATGCCAACTCCAGCCATGGAGACGGCGTGCTGATAGAGACGCCCCCTGGGCACAGTCCTGCGGATTCGTATGTGTATGACCCCGAGGATCCTGTTGCCGACAGCGGCGAAAGAGAGCCGGAGAATATGCGTAAACATGAGCTGCGCAGCGATATTCTCGTGTATACGAGCCCTATGTTGGAGAGTGATTTAACCGTAGCGGGCGAGTTGTCTTGTGAATTGTATGCGGCGAGCACCGGCGTTGATACGGACTGGGTCGTTACTTTGAGCGATGTCGATGCGCAGGGCAATTCGATTAAGCTCTCCAATTACATCGTGCGGGCGAAGTACCGTGGTGGATTGGATGCACCAGAGCTGCTTACGCCAGGCAAGGTTGAGAAATACGCGATATTCATGCAARATATCGCCCACACATTCCGCCAAGGTCACCGACTGCGGTTCACAGTTACATCTTCGAGCAAGTTTATCACGTTTCCCAACACGAATACTGGCATCAACCCCTATGAGGATCCGAAGCCAGTGATCGTGCAGCAAACGATTTACCACTCGAATGAGTATCCTAGTCACGTGAAGCTTCCAATTATTCCGTAAGCGGAAGAGAAGTGTGGAAAAAGAAGGCTGTCTCGAAAGTCAGAAATGACCTAGGGACAGCCTTTTCCGCTTTTGACAGTTTTCAGCGGGGGAACTACAGTCCACTATTTCGCTGAAAATCCTCATTTTCCACGTTAAGGGGAACTAGGGTGCGCTATCTCGGCGATTTCACCTGGAAAAGGCGCATGGCGGCCAAATTAGACCCTGTAGTTCCGCTCCGAGAGGAAATAGCTCATTTTCCTGCAAATAGAGGACTCCAGTTCCCTTAAGCAACAACTTAGCCGAGTTCTCGCTCGCTACAGCTCCACAATCAAACCATCATAAGCAACCTCAATCCCATGAGGTCGAAAAATCTCAACCAAATCCTCATGCAGCAGCCCGGCATTATGAGAGAAATGCGTCACGAATACTTTGGCTCCCGGCTTCAATGCTCCGACTTCATCCATCCATGTTTTCGTTTCGAGCACAGCATCCACGTTCATATGGTTGTTTCTGTGCCCGACTCTGCCTGTTGTGCATTCCAGAATGACCAAATCGAACTGCTTATCCTTCAGCCAAGCCCACGTTTCGTCCGGAAACCATCCGCTGTCGTTGCCATACAAGACTGTTTTTCCGCTTTTCTCGATGGAATAGAGCAAGCAGGTTTCGAGAGGATCATGATCCGCCAGCAGCGGAACGATCGTGGCTGTTTGCGTCTGCACAGGCTGAAACGGGATTACACGGTGGAAGCTATAGTTATGTTCCAGCCCATTCAGCGCTTGAAAGATGAGGCGGAAAGGAAGGTCATGCCCATAAACATGCATGGTTTCTTCGCCTGATTGGGCATAACCTTTTGCACGAATGGCCATATCTTCAGCGTATAGATGATCAGAATGCGAATGGGTGATAAGCAAATCTTTCACGCTGTTCATATCGAGTCCATACTGAAGCGAGTGCATCAAAGTATCGGGTGGAAAATCTACCTTCAAGTCGTGGTCAAACATGACTGAGGTGCGGGAACGAATATTCTTCCCTCCGCGTTCGCGGGCTTGTTTGCAGGTGAGACAATGGCAGAAGAGCGAAGGTATGCCCTCATATGCCGCTGTTCCCAGAAAATGAACCTTCATGGATGAATCCTCCTTAGTGCCGGAACGTTGTTGTTTCATGATAATTTAGTGTTGTTTATTGTGCGAATGTTGTGGAATTCTTGTTGTTTAGTGCCAATTGTATCCCCGCCTGGCAGCGCTGTCAATGGAGAAAAATGATTACTAAGGTTCCAAACAAAGGGAATAATAAAAAAGCAAATTCCGTTGGCAGGAGGCAAACAGCAATGAATTCGTTATTTAAGTTGAAAGAACGAGGCACGACGGTGCCGACGGAACTCATGGCGGGGGTCACGACGTTTTTGACGATGGTCTATATTGTGATTGTGAATCCAGGGATTCTAAACAAGGCAGGGATGGATTTCCATGGAGTGTTCATTGCAACGGTACTGGCAAGTATTGTGGCGACGCTGATTATGGGTCTTTTTGCGAATTACCCGATCGTGCTTGCGCCCGGCATGGGGCTGAATGCGTATTTTGCATTTAGCGTMGTGGGAGGAAGCGGTGTGAGCTGGCAAACGGCGCTTGGCGCTGTTTTTGTCGCAGGGGCCTTGTTTATCGTGTTATCGTTGACTTCTTTCCGATATATGCTGCTGGACGCTATCCCCACGAGCTTGAAGCATGCCATTACTGCGGGAATCGGTTTGTTCATCACATTTATTGGCTTGCAAAATGCCAAAGTCATCGTAGCTTCTCCCTCAACGCTGCTAACATTAGGTAATCTTAGAGAACCCATGACGGCGTTGACAATCATTGGCCTTATCGCTTCGCTGATCCTGATGGCGTATCAGGTGCGTGGCTTTTTGTTCTTCGGCATGTTGATTACAGCTGCATTGGCCTGGCTTATGGGATTGCTGACGATGCCGGAGAAATTCGTTTCAGCGCCGACAGGGCTCTCTGCAACAGCTTTTCAGCTAGATATTAGTGGTGTTTTCTCCAGCGGGATGTATGCTGTCATTTTTACATTTTTGCTAATTACGCTGTTTGATACAACGGGAACAATGCTTGGGGTCGCTGAGCAGGCGGGGCTTCTCAAGGACAATAAATTTCCGCGTTCAAGAGGTGCGCTGCTAGCTGATGCGATAGGGACCTCAACGGGGGCCTTGCTTGGAACGAGTCCCACCTCGGCGTATATTGAGTCCAGTTCTGGCGTCGCTGTTGGCGGGAGAACGGGGCTGACGGCGATCACGGTATGCGTCTTGCTGGCCTTGACGTTATTTTTCTCGCCAATCATTGCTGTACTTGCCAGCATTCCAGCCATTACCGCACCTGCGTTAATTATTGTAGGTTTCCTAATGATGAATGTGTTGCGCAAAATAGAGTGGCAGGACTTGGAGGAAGCCTTTCCAGCTTTTCTCATCGTTGTGTTGATGCCCTTGACGTATAGTATCGCAACCGGAATTGGCATCGGATTTATCGTATATCCGGTATTAAAGCTGCTCCGCGGAAAACGCAGCGATGTGCATCCGATTTTTTATCTATTTGCGGTGTTGTTCTTTATTCAGATTGTATTTTTCAATCATTGAATTTTAAGGAGTTTTTCAAAAATAACATGTAACAGAAGACACCCTAGCCGGTGTCTTTTCTTATAGCGGCTAGCTTATCGCGGACGGAGGTCTCCAGCTTATAGATTCGCTGTTTCTCGTCATTGATCTGACGCAGGAGAGAAACCATGGAGCTGAGCGTACTTTGGACCCCGATCGCATCTCCTTTTTTGGCGCTTTTTTTAAAGGCGCTCCATAGCGGGGACAAGCTTTTGCGAGACGAATTGACAGCACTCATCTTAGCTTTTATCTGCACGTTAATGGGATCGATGTCCTCGAGACGGCTACGGATGTTCTTCGCTGCTTTGGAGGCTTTATCCTTGGCTGCCTGGTGGGCTTTCTCCTTCGATTGAATGTCGGCGCGCGCTAGCTGGGCAGGAACTTTCAATGCCGTGGCCTGTAGCGCAGCATGGTGTTCAAGGTTTTCATTTTGAGCGGCCGCACGTCTTCGATCTGTTTATTAATTGCGGTGTAACGGGATAATAATGGTTTGTAGCGTTCTCTTGTTCGCAGAACATCCTCTTCCAGCTTAGCTAATTGGGCAGCGTCAATGGCTTTAGACTGCTTGTTTAGTGCTGTCAGTGCCTCTTTATTTTGGCCGTGCTGCAGCGCAATTGAATGATCCCACTCTTGTTCTTGCTTCTGAAGAGTGAACAGCTCGTCCTGCAAAGCGTGGATACGATTAGCCTGGGCTTGGGTCGAAGCGGCTAGCGTTTTGTCCAAGACTCCGGTGGTGATGTTGAATGGAGCTGCTGCCGACGCCTCTCCCGTAAGAGCTGAGAGCAGAACAAAAGCGGCGAGAAGTGAAGTGACTATTTTCAGATACAAACCTCCTTAACTTTCGAGGAAATACAAAAAAGCACCAGCAGGAAAAGGCATAAGCCTTATCCTACGGGTGCTTCCCAACGTAAGTTTTCACTCGAAATATGATAAGTGTACTATATCAAGCGACCTCGCAAAGTGTCAATGCGAACGCCAAAATTTGCTCATGGAGCATTCGTACCTTACACTAGTTAAGACTGGTAAAATAACCACGACCAAAGGATGGAACCGCCATGATGAATCAACTTTCTATGAATGACTTGAAACGATTTAAGCACGAAATTACAAGATTTATGATGACGTACAAATTCGCTTTGGACGCCATGGAGACCCGCGTAGAAATTTTAGTGCAGGAATTCGAGATGCTGCATGAATATAATCCTATCGAGCATACCAAGTCCCGCTTGAAATCTCCGGAGAGCATTTTCCATAAGCTCAGCAGAAAGGGAGGAGACATGTCTTTTGACGGAATCAAAGCTTGTGTCAAGGATATTGCCGGCATGCGAATTACATGCTCATTTGTCTCCGATATCTATGCCATCTCCAATATGCTCAAAAACCAAAGCGACTTGAAGGTGCTGGGTGAGAAAGATTACATCAAGCATCCGAAACCGAATGGCTATCAAAGTCTGCATTTGCTGGTTGAAGTGCCCGTGCATTTAACGGATCGGCAAGAAAGTGTGTGCATCGAAGTTCAAATTCGCACAATTGCAATGGACTTTTGGGCCAGCTTGGAGCATAAAATATTTTATAAGTTCAACGAAGGCAATCAAGCTGTACCTGCACGATTGTTGGAGGAGCTTAAGCAAGCGGCCGTCGCTGCGTCTGCGCTGGATCTGCAAATGGAACGTCTGCATGCAGAAATCGAAGAGATCAAAGAAGAGCAGACCTCCGAAATCGTGGCGGACACGCTCAATAAGATTGTCATTAACAATCAGCAATTTGCGCTGCCACAGGCATTGCTGGGGCTTTTGAACGATGATGACGGCAGGTAAGATTGCATCCTACAAATGGATGCTGTGTCTGCGCACTTCTGTGTTATAATGAAAGGATTGGAACAGAAGGGTGTTGCTTCGGACATGCAGGTATTTGAAGATTGGAATCAAAAAGTGAAATCAACGTTTAATGCGACAAGTAATGAAGTTGTATTAACGGTGATGGAAGCTGGAAAATCGTTAGGTCTAACCAAGGATCAGATGAAGCAGTATGTAGACAAAAACAATTTAACCAAGGTGCCAATTATGAGGAGTGTTCATCGCTACTTGTTATTGAAAAGCGAAATTGATGAGATTGTGGGGAAATCATGAAAAACAGCGAACAAACGTATGCGAATCACCGCAGAATGCATCCATTGTTTCACTTTGTATTCTCTGTGCTAGCGTTAGCTCTATTGGTTACGTCGATCATAGAGCTAATTAGATCCTTGCAATCAGGGGATCAATTGCTGCCTTCGTTTCTTTTTCTACTCATTTCTATCATTGTGGTCATTGTATTCCTGCTGATTCGTTCCTATCCGTTGAAAGCACAGGACCGTGCGATTCGTGCAGAAGAGAACCTCAGGCACTATGTTTTGACTCAAAAGCTGCTGGATTCGAGATTAACAGTTAGTCAAATTGCTGCGCTGCGCTTCGCCTCTGACGAAGAGTTTCCTGCTCTATGTGAGAAAGCGGCTGACGGGCAATGGTCATCTGATACGATTAAGAAATCCATCAAGAGCTGGAGAAACGACGATTATCGTATTTAGGTTGTAAAAGAGAGAGACATATCCCTGAGATGTGTCTTTTTTTGTTGGAAAATATCCGTTTCGGTAGAAGAAATAGTTATTTTATCCTAGGACTTCTGATACAATTTCATGTAGGTGAATTGAAAAACGTTCCCATACATGAGGTGTATCATGAACAATAAGCTATCGAATAAATTGTACCAAACCTTAGTACATAGATTTGCAGGGGATATCAAGGAGTACAGAAAAGTTTTCCTTCTATTCGGCTATCTCTTCTGTGTCGTATCGGCGTCGACGATAGGAAGAACGGCGGCAGATACGCTATTTTTGAGCCGGTTCGATAACTCCTACTTATCTATCATGTATTTGCCTCAAGCCATCGTCATGATTACGGCCGGCATCCTTTTTCAGCGATTCTCGCCTAAGGTACGCTTGGAAAGCCTCATGAAGTGCTTGATTCCACTGATTTCCTTGCTCGTTCTGGTGTCCAGATTTGGTGTCGGATTAGAGCTGCGTTGGGTGTTCCCGGTCATTTACATCGGCTATGATGTGTTCAACTTCCTAATGATCGTCTGCTTCTGGCAGTTCGCCACTTCGGTCATGGATCAAAGGAAAGCGAAACAGATGATCGGAATCGTTGGCAGCGGGGGAATTACGGGCGGTATTCTCAGCGGTTTTGGATTAAAAGCGCTCGTTCCGCTCGTGGGCACAGCGAATCTGATTTACTTCTATGCAGGCTTGCAATTGCTTGGATTGGCTGCAGTCTTTTTAATTATCAAGGCGGCTAAAGATACGGTCGAAAGTAAACCTGCACAGAATAGATCTGTATCACCGAAGCAAAATGTGCAGCGGAAGTCGGGGCTTTTTGCAAGTGTGCCGCATTTGAAATATGTCGCGATCCTATCAGCTGCGCTTGTCCTCTCCCTGACTCTAATCGATTATCAATTCAAAGTTATTCTGAGAGGAACCTTGCAGAACGAGGCTCTTGCGGGGTTCATGGGGAGCTTCTACGGTTTCTCTGGTTTGATTGCATTAGGTTTTCAGTTATTTGTTTCGGGTCGCATTTTGACGCGTTTTGGGGTCATGACGGCGTTGCTCATTTTCCCAATAACGCTTCTGGCAGGCAGTTTGGGAATTCTAGCGCTCCCGGTGCTCGCGATGGCCGTTGTCGTGAAGGGAAGCGATAAGGTTGTCGGAGATACGCTCTACTCTTCGGTCAGCCAATTGGTGATGTTCCCTGTTCCGCCGGAATGGCGAGGCAAGGCCAAAAGCTTCCTAGACGGGATTGTGCGCAACGGGGCAAAAGGGTTAGCTGCTATCTGCTTGTTGATCGTTTCGCGTCTGCTTGCACCTGAACAGCTCAGTTACATCGTTCTGGCATTTCTTGTTGTAGGCATTCTAGCAGGAATTAAGGTGAAAAAAGCGTACCTGCACACGCTTCTCTCCAACCTGAAAACAGGAGGAGACGATCTGCAAAAGGTCGAGCTGAATCTAATGGATGCGGTGAGCCGGAAGATGCTAATCGATGCGCTGTCCAGCTCGGAAAAGCAGCAGGCTTTATATGCTTTTGGCCTTTTGCGCAAAATGGAGGGCTTCGATGTAACTCCTCATCTGGCTGGATTGCTCCATCACCCGATTCCTGACATGCGGATAGAGGCCTTATCTTATGTGGAACAAATGATGCCCGAAGGCTTGGAGCCTACTTTGCACGAGCTGGCGTCAACCGCAGAGTCCCACGATCTGGTAAGGGCGAAAGCCCTGCTGGCGCTTGCTGCTTATGCGAATGAAGCTTATCTGGATGAAATTACAGCGCAGCTGGAGGCTCCTGAAGTGGAAGTTCAGGCTGCGGCTATTGCGGGTTTAGTGAAATATTATAGTATCGAGGGGATGTTTCGAGCAGTAGGCAAGCTGAAAGCCATGATGGAAAGCGGGAAAGAGGAAGAGCGCATCGCGATGGCAGCTTTATTCGGGCAAATTCGCGTGAAAAACTTTTATAAGCCGCTCATTTCGCTTTTGCAAGATAGTAGCCCACAGGTAAGAATCCGCGCGTTGGAATCTGCTGCTATTCTTCATGTGCCGCCTTTGATTGTACCGATCATTGCTATGTTAAAAGATAGCCAGACCCGCCGCTACGCGACTCAGGCCCTAGCGGCCTATGATGAAGAAGATGTGCTTCCGCAGTTGGTGCCGTATTTGGAGCAGCAGGAAGTGGGGCTGTATATGCCTGCTGTACTCGAACAAATCGGGACGCAGTCTGCCTTCGATCTCTTGTTTGATTCCTATGAGGCAGTCCAATATGAGATGCGGGACCGTATGTTGGAAGCTCTCCTTCGTATGCATCGAAGATTACCTCAAGTAAATAGTAAAAAAGTTGAATCCTATATTTTCCTCGAGTTGCAGTTGTATGGACAGTTCGCTGAGCATGGTGCTAGTGTCATGAGCGAAGCTGGTTATGATGGCATTGAAGAAATGATAAGGGAGATTCGAGAGGCGATCAGCAAGCGCATATTCCAGTTATTGTCCTTGATTTATGAGGAGCAGACGATGAAGGCTGTGTTCATCGACTGGTCGGAGGGAGATTCGCGGCAGCAGGCGAACGCGGAAGAAGTCATTGACCAAACACTGCAGGGCGCCTTGCGCACGGAGATGGCGAAGCTCATGTCGGCATCGCGCGATCTGGTGCGTGGCAGCGTGGGTGGAGGCACCTTCCAGGAGCATCTTGACTGGCTGGCGGGCCAACAGGATGCTTGGCTTACGCAAAACATAAGATTTCTCGCAGGAACCTCTGTGGATAACTCTACTGCACAGGATAAGGATCTGATGGATCGCGTTCGGCTGCTGCGGCATGTGACTCTCTTCAAAGGGATGACAAGCCGGGATCTGTCGCACATTGCCCAGCGTTTAGACAAGCTGAGTTTTACGCAAGGCAGCGTTATGATTCAGGAAGGGGATTCAGGTGATTCCCTGATGATCATGGAGCGGGGTAAGGCGGGCGTGTATCGAAGCGGGCAGCGGTTAGGGGAGCTGAAGCAGGGAGATTGCTTCGGCGAGATGGCGGTAATCAGCCAGGGTCCGCGTACCGCGACGATTCGAGCCGAAGAGGATGTTCATCTGTGGCGGCTGGATTCAACCGCCTTCTATGATATGATTTTCGATCAGACGAGCATTGCTGTAGAAATGATGAAGCTGCTTTCTCGCAGGCTGAGGACCGAACTAGGACGGATACCTGCAGCGGATTCATCCTCGGATGCTGAACTTATGCAGGCTGAAGTTGCGGCTGCAGCGCAAGCACCAGAGGTTGCAGCCAAGCCGGCTCAAGAGCTGACGCGGGATGAAGCCTTGCTGCGGCGAATCTTAGTGCTGCAGAAGATTGAACTTTTCCAGCATTTGGCGCAAGATGATTTCATCTGGTTAGCTCAAATGGTGGATGAGGTAGTCTATGAAGCGGGAGAAGCGATTTGCCGTACAGGCGACTTCGGGGATACGATGTACGGCATTATCGAAGGCAGTATTCGTGTGCACCGAGGCAGCGAAGAGTACGCCGTCCTTCGGGAAGGGGATTTCTTCGGCGAGATGGCCATTATTGACAGCGGACCTCGGTCGGCTGACTGCACAGCGCAAGAACCTACCTTGCTGCTGCAGCTCCACCGGGATCAAGTGATGACTTTCTGCTTCCAGAACATCGACGTTTTGCGCAGTATGATGCGTGTGATTGCCGAACGGCTGCGGGGCATGAATTAAAAACAAAGGGGCTTCCCAGAATGGTCTTGTCGACCTTCTGGGAGAGCCCCTTTATTTGTTGCGCAGACGTTCCTTACGCAGCAGGTAAATAAAATACGGCGCGCCGATCACGGCCGTCATGATCCCTACGGGCACTTCGCGCGGCAGGATGATGATGCGGCCGAGCAGGTCGCCGAGCAGCATCAAGTCCGCGCCGACGACAGCCGCCAGCGGGATCAGCCATTGATGCCGGCTGCCGACGAGGCTGCGCGCGATGTGCGGGGCGATCAGGCCGATGAAGCCGATCGCGCCCACGGCCGACACGGAGATGCCGGCCAAAGCAACGGCAAGCAGCAGCAGGAGGAAGCGCTGCTTCACGATGTTGAGACCCAGCGAGGCGGTGATGTCGTCGCCAAGCAGAAACACATTCAGCTTCGCAAAATTCGCCCACACGATGGGCAGGAGCACTGCGATCCACGGCAGCAGTGTATAGACATCGTGCCAGCTGCGGCTCCATAAGCTGCCGGAGAGCCAGAGCAGCGCCATGTTGATGTCGCTGGGGTGCCTGACAATCAAGTACTGTGTGCCAGCTTGGAACACAGTACCAATCGCTACCCCCACCAAGGCTAATGTGGAGGGGCTGAGCGTTAACCGGCGGCTGAGCAGCAGCAGGAGCAGGAAGGCCAGGAAGGCGCCGGTGAAAGCGGCAATCGGCAAGACGTAGCTTGGCGATTTGGGGAACAGAAAGATCACCGCAGCCGCCATGAAGCCGGCTCCTTTCGTAATCCCCACGACGTCGGGGCTGGCCAGCGGATTCCGCACTAAGCCTTGCAGAATGACGCCGCCTACGGCTAATCCGAAGCCCGCTAGTATCGCGACTAGGACGCGGGGCAAGCGGACTTGATGCACGATGAAGTAAGACTGGCTTTGTGCATCTGTTAACCCAGACCATACCTCGCCAAACGGAATACGCACAGCGCCTACATGGACATAAAGCGCAGTTAATACCAACATGATAACCAGAGCCACTATCAGAGAGAGGGCAGAGGTGTGTGTGAATCTTCTCACTTCGCACCTCCTTGCTTGCGTGCCAAGTAAATGAAATATGGAGCGCCAATCACCGCGGTTACGATGCCGACTGGTGATTCGAAGGGGAAAGCGATGAACCGGCTGAGAAAGTCAGCATAGACGAGCAAAATACCTCCAAGCAGAGCGGTCATCGGCCCTAGAATAGGCAAGTTAGGCCCAATCATAGCGCGAGCGATGTGCGGAACAAGCAAACAGATAAAGCCGATCGGGCCGCATAAGGCTACGGCAGAGCCGGCAAGTATGAGAACAAGTACGATGCTGACGCCGCGTACGATGTTTACGCGCTGGCCTAAGCCTGCCGCAATGTCGTCATCAAGCAGCAGCAGCTTGAACGCTGGCAGCATGAGGGTGAACAGTACCATCCCGCCTATGAAGAAAGGCAAGATGATTCGCACATCGGACCACCCTGCTAGATTCAGGGAGCCGACTAGCCAGAAAATCATGCTGTCCGTAGCATGCTGATTCATAATGATGAAGCCTTCCGTCAAGGAAGACATGAGGAAGTGGATCGTGATGCCGGCTAGCGCCAGACGCACATACTGCTGGCGTCCGCCGCCTGCTAACGACCAGATCAGCAGCGCGCTTAGCGCAGCCCCGACAAAGGCAAAACCGATGAGCCCGAAGTTTCCGAAATGGGGCAAAGCGACAAGCCCGATCACAACGGCTAACGCGGCCCCAGCATTAATCCCGAATATATGCGGGGATGCCAGTGGGTTTTTGGTTGTGATCTGAGTCAACATGCCGGCCAAAGCAAGCTGCATCCCGACGATACAAGCCATGATGGCGCGTGGTAGACGAAGCGTTTGGATATACAGATGGGCTTTGTCGCTGCCCTGATAAGTCACCGCTTCGAATAATGTGCGCCAGGAGACATAGGCTTGGCCCCACTTCAAGTTGCAAATCACGCCGATCAGCATCACGAGAACAGCAGCAGAAAATAGGAAGAGCAGAGGCCATTTCTGGCTCTGCTTCTCAGTTATAGGCTTCATCGGACTATTGCCCCAAATTCTTCACGATATCATCAAGAATTTTCTCGGATCCGAGGAATCCGCGCGATAGAGACCAGTCACGACGCTCTACAGTAAATACTTTCTTATTAGCTACAGCGTCAATTTTCTGCCAAAGTGGATTTGTTTCCCACTGCTTAACAATGGTTTCTTTCTCAGTTGGCATCAGGAACAGAACTTGCGGGTTTGCCTCAACGAGCTGTTCAAGTGTAATTTGCGGATAGGCAGCAGCATTTTTTACAGGATCAGTGTAACCAAGCATCGCTAGGAAAGAACCGCTGTAAGCGTGATCTGAGTGTGCGAAGAATCCTTTGGGATTCACAACAGCTGGAAGTACACGGAGGTTTGTAGCGGTTAGTTTCTTTTTCACCGTATCAACTTTAGCTTGGTGCTCAGCCAGACGCTTCTTGGCTTCATCTTCTTTCCCAACAGCTTTGGCGATAATGTCAACGTTTTTCAGCATTTGATTGTAGTCCGCTTGGAAATCGTCCAAAACGAGAACGGGTGCAATGCCTTTCAGTTGAGCAATAGCATTCTTATGCTTGTTGATGTCCGCGATGATCAAATCTGGCTTCAATGAGGCAATCAATTCAATGTTTGGCTCGTAACGGGAACCTACGGACTTGTAAGTTTTGAGTTGGGCTTTGACAGAGTCCATCAATAGATCCGGGCTGTCATCATCGRCAACACCAACTGGCTGCACGCCAAGTGTGACAAGGATGTCAGTGAATCCGAATTCCATAGCAACGATGCGCTCTGGTTTTTTAGGCAATTCAAGTGTTCCTGTGGCATCTTGCACAGTGATTTTACCACCGGTTTGTGCGGCAGGTTGTTGGCTGGCAGCTGGCGTAGTGGATGCTGCTGCAGGCCCCGTATTCGTCGATTTGCCGCAAGCCGCTAGGCTTAGGGCAAAAACGGTGATCAATGCGATCAGGCTAAAACGAGTAAAATAGTGTTTCATTTGTTGACTCCCCCATGACAATGATTATTATTCTCATTTGAAATAATACGCTCAATTTGCGCGTAAGGACATGTCTGATTTGCATAATTGGCATGTCTAATTATTAGATTAATTCTGGTTGGCGACAAATTCCGACGGGGAGGTGCCGGTCTTCTTCTTGAATACTTTGCTGAAATGGAAATAGTCGATGAATCCGACACGTCCTGCGACTTCTTTGGCGAGTAAATCGGTGTGAAGAAACATTTGTTTCGCTTTCTCAATACGCAGGGTGTACAGGTAATTCATCATCGTCATTCCGGTCTGTTTTTTGAATAGAACCGTAAAATAACCCACACTCATACCTGCTCGTCTAGCCAACATTGGCAGCGAAAGCTCGAGCATGTAGTGCTCGTTCATATAGGATAGGATCTCTTCGATGGATTCACTTGATGACTTCTTGTCCTGAGTTAAATGGGACTCATATAAGTAAATGAAAAGAATACGCTCCAGCATCATGCGCTTCCGAATTGTTTGGGCGGCTATTTCCTCATCTGATAGTGGATGGATGTCCTCCGTCGTTCGGAGCAACTCGTCGAGCATATAGTGGATTTTGATTTCACTTAAAGTAGTGAGCGGACCGTGGAGGGACCACGGGTAACCGTCAGGTATCATCCGGTAGGTGATGACGATGTATTCGGCGGTTTTGGTTTTGGGGACCTGAATGGCGTAGGGAGCATGCTCGGGATGGCAAGCATAGGCTTGCGAACAAACCAGTGGTTCCTGGTTATTTTGATACAGCGTTATATGACCGCGACGAACAATAATAAGCTGGTACATGCCAGCTGGACATTCAAGCGTAAGGGAGGAGCTGCAAGTCTCGATCTGCTCAATGAGCGGTACGAGGGGAATAAGCTGTTGAAAATTCATAATCGGAATCCTTTCCAATCCTAGACATGCCTTTCTTTTGATAGTGACACAGAAAGGGGTTTGCAACAAGTGGAGAAAATATGCAAATGAGTGCGAGTTCCAGCTGAATTAAGCGAAATAACGGCACCTGAGTCCGTAACAGAGCAGTGGCTACTTAGGGAGTTGCTGGATGAGCTGCTAATTGTGGGTTTCGAGGCACTTATAAACCAGTCGGCTACTATAGTGGAGTTCATCCAACCGCTAGCTTAGCACCTTTGAGCATTAGCTATCGGCTAACGGACCGAGATGACGTTATCTGCTTTATTTAGGAGAGGATTCGCATCTAACGGACCCAGGAGTCGCTATTGCCCGTGGAAACGCCTGAAAGAGCGGCAAAATCCGTGAATAACGCCTCCTCGGTCCGATAGCAGTCCAAATACAGCCGATTTTAGCGAAATAACGGCTCCTGAGTCCGTAACAGAGCAGTGGCTACTTGGAGGGGAGCTGATAATGGTGGGTTTGGTGGCACTTTCAACTAGACTACTATAGGTGAGCTACTGGAAATGAAAAAGACTGTCTCAAAAGTAGAAATCTCTACTTTCGAGACAGTCCCTCTCTCAGCGGCACCCGCCCCGCATGACTTGCCAAGCTGCCAGCGCAGATCTGTGAGATTCACCCAGATTATAATGCGTAAACACTTCTCATAATGATTTCGGGCAGTTCGGCTTGTTGAGCGTAGTACTGCTCAGGTGTGATACTGCCGCTGGATAGGCGCTCATCGAGCTGTTCAATGAGCTCGGCGAGCTGGAGATCAATTACTTTTTGGACATCGACCTTATTCGCTTCAGCGATATCGGCCAGTGACAGCCCACTATATTGGGCGTTGTAGATGTCTTCCTCGGAAGCTAGCCCAAGAACGTGGAGCAGGTCATATTTTGCAGCTATAAATTGTTTTTTCATCATAGATACCACCGTACATAGGTTATAGTCCAGCTGCTTGAACAGCAGGAGTTGTGTTCCCAAAGGGTCCTGCTCCAGTATATGCAGGAGTTCGCAATATGGCTTGGGGACTTACCTTATTACACGGGTTGGAGATGATTGAATCACAGATAAAAGTAAAAAAGAGCTATCCCACAATCTTGCAAGCAAGATCGCTGTGGGACAGCTCTTTCTAATGTTTTCCTAGTCCTTTTCCAAGTCCCTTTCCTAGCCCTGCCAAGCACCTATGATGATGCCGCCAATGAGATAGGCAACTAGGTGGTAACCGGCGGTGATGAAGTACAAGGGAAGCTTGGCATTTTCGAATAAGTAATTCATGCCGATTTTCAGAGAGATACTTAGGCCGATCAGCGCGCCGACGGCAAGTCCTGCTACCCAAGTGGTTTCATTGCCCATAGTCAGCAGAAGAGCAAGAATAAAGCAGCCGCCAAGAGCGGTTAATGCGGTAAGGACGTAGGTGAGCGGGCCGCCTCCGGACATCTCTTCCATTTTCTGATTACGCAGCTTAGCCCATGTTTTGCCGAATAAGACGGGTGAATACCACAGGAAACCGAGAACCATGGTAACCACTGTAGCTACAAGCACAGCAAGGTAGTTCACTTCTAATAAACTCAAGATAAGACCCCCAAAGGTGATGAATTTTATATCGTTTACAGATGCATTGTATCGTGGCGCTTCATCCTTGTAAATGAAGTTTCTAATCAATCTGGTACGAAAGTATACCATCCACCCCCCGCTAAGGTAGCAGAAATAAATTACTCTTGTGTGGGAAGGCGCAAAACGTATGCTGAGCTACAATAAATTTGTAAGCAAGTGCAGAACAAGAAGGAGGCAGGGCAGCACGATATGAAGTGAATAGCAAAGCTATTCGTGGTTTGAACGAAAGCAGCCAGACCCTGAAAACAGTGGCGGATGAGATGCTCTCAAGTAGAACCGCCAACTTGAAGCAGGTGCAGGATGCTCAGAGTCAACAAGCGAAGAATCGGGTAGAGGCGCTTAACCAAGACTACGTCAGGCAAATTGAAAGCAAAGCGGAAGAGCTGGCGACGAAAGATGGCCCAGCCCAATTCGACAAGTATGTTCTTGCTTCGAATCAGAAGTTGGACCGTGAAGTGGATCAAATGGCCGCCCAGGTGCTTCAGGAGTTGACGTTAACGGCRGGGAAGTAGTCAGTCATTGTGAATTATGATTTAACAAATAAAATGATGCCAAGGGAGATTGATGAACGATGAAAGCATTGAAAAGTAAATTAGCAGTTGGGGTTATCGCAACAGGATTAGTAGCAGGTATGGGCACAGCTTTTGCAGCAACAGACGCTGGCGGTCAGCTTCAAAGCTGGTATAACAGCGCAACAAAAGTAACAAAAGCCTTAGTAGCTGGAGATGTTGCAAGCTTCGTCGCTTCCAATAACGACAAATTGGTTTCCGATTACAAAGCAATCAACAATGGTGCTGTTAATGATGTGAAAACAGCGGGTACAACAGAAACAACACAAACGCAAGGTGCAATCAACGGTCAAGTAACGACGTACTCCAATGCCATTGATGCGAAAAAAGGAACTATCGTAGCTGGTATGCCTGGCGAATACGACAGAGTCGTAAATGATGCTAATAACTTTAACAATGGCGTTATCGACGGTCTTGGTTTTGCCGGTAAATTAGACATCATTCATGATGTGAACGAGCAAGGTAAAAGGTCCTTAAACGCTCTGGAAGCTGGCGTTGCAACAACGCAAACGCAAGCAGCGGCAACATTGACTACGAAAATTGAAACAACAAAAACGGAATTGAACAACTTGCTGAGCCAAGAAAGAACGGCAGCATCGCAAGAAATTAAAGATAATTTAACAGCTAAAATTGCAGCTAAATTAGCAGAACTTCAAAAGCTTGCTGATGATCTGGAAGCAGCTAACATTAAAACAATTACGGACAAAGGCGACGCTCTTGAAGCTTCTGGCAAAACAGCTCTTGAGAACATCGTAATTAACGGTTTGAAATAATAAAATGCCTTAAGCGGACTGGCCCCGGCTTCGGGGCCTTACGCTTACTTTGAGATAAGGGAGGAATGAACATGATGAGTAGAAATGAGAAGAAGCGTAAGGTGAAATCCAAGCGAATTGTCGCAGCCGGAATTGTTTCTTTAACTGTCGTTCTCACGGCATCCGCCGGAATCTCCTATGCGGATATGGATGTTGCGGGTGCTATGGCTTCTTGGTTTAACAAGAAAACGGAGCAAGTCATCCAAGGCTTGGATCAATCCATGAAATCAGAGACAGACGCGCAGAAAGATTTGTTAAAGAAAGAATTGCAGCTTCGACTTGAAGCATCCACTAGAAGTCTTGAATCTTTCACAGATACGCAGAAACAACTTCATCTGCAGGCACTTGAGCAGCACGCACAAAGTCTGCTTGCCGGCACGGAGGTCAAAACCGAGCAGGACCGCATACAAATTTTGAATAAGTTGCAGGCCATTCTCGACAGCGCCAAGGGCGCCATGGACACATTAGCGGCCAGTTATGTACCGCCAGCTATGGTGTTCACACAGAGCCCGCCTATCATCTTGGTACCGCCACCACCTAGTGCACCCGTGATACCACCAGCGGCACCACCTGTGATACAACCTACGACACCTCCAGTGATACCGCCTGCAGCTCAACCGGAAATTCAACCGCCGACGGTCATTTCGGATGTATATGGGCAGCAAGCAGCTGCGAGTGTAAGTCATGTCACGTACAGTCAATCATAATTTAGCGAGAAAGCTAGTGAGGGTGGGAAAACATCATGACTGATCAGGTTTTGGAACGTAAGAAACCAGCAGCGACGAAGCAAAAAAGTGAATTCTGGGGTTGGGTTCGATTCATTTTACTACTCTCTCTAGCCTTTATATTGATTAATAACATGATAGGGCTTACGAGGGTGTCTGGTAATTCCATGAATCCGTCGCTGCAAAGCGGCAATATTCTGCTGATGAATAAAGTATCGCTATTTTTTAAAACGCCGAAATACGGCGATGTGGTCGTTATTAAGGATGATCGGTTAGAATTCAGCATTATTAAACGTGTCATTGCTGTTAAAGGC
>NZ_JBFTQB010000018.1:0-32052 GCF_056398785.1 Paenibacillus sp. 01T422
GCGGTGGCCGGCTCCCACGATAATAGCAGTAACAGGACTCTCATGATCGTTCTTATGCTTAGAATCAATATGCATGGCTAATTGGTTGCTCATTCTCATTTCCCCTTATGAATAAATAGAATGATACCGCTTTATTTCTTGTTATTTTGATACCATTGGGTTGCTTCTTCAATTGCTTTATTACCTCCACGCGCTTTCCAGTCTGCAACGAATTTATCAAAGTAGTCGATACTTTCCTGGCCAACAATGATTTTCGCTGCTGTTTCCATAAACAATCCGTTTTTGGCGAGTTCAGGTTGAGACAACATAATGGCAGGAATAGGCATATCAAGTCCGTCATTCACCCGACCTTCACTATTGGCAACTTTCGAAGCATTCGTAATTAGATCCCCATGTGGGCGCCCTTTCATAAATTCTTCGTTCATCATATAGGGTTCGCCGGTAATTTGCAGGAACATCAAGTGCATATTTTCCTTATTAATTCCATCCGCGCTTGACTGATATTTATACTCGATTTTACCGTTATTTACGGTGTAGTCATCCCCCTCAATGCCATAAGTTAGGAAGGTATTCGCTTCTTTCGAGTAGAACCAATTCAAAAATTTAATAACATCCTCAGCTTTTTTGCTGCTGGCAGGGATCGCATAAGCCGACCTAATCGGTGAAATAATTTCCCCTCCGCCTTTTCCGTCTGGACCAATGGGTGATGGAATGTTGATGATTTCAGCGGTAGGCTCGCCTTTCTTTACTTCAGCCAACCACTTATCCGGATAGCCCGGATCATGTATCCACATTTCCGGCAAAATGTATTTAGGAACCAGCTTATTATCTTTGTACTTCCAAGTGCCTGCAGATATTCCTTCGCCAGGATTGACATCGTAGGCTCCAAAGAAGGCCTCGGCTACTCTTAAATTTTTGCGCCCTGAGAATGGAATTTCATCTTTTTTACCGTTGCCATTCGGGTCCTTATCGCGAAATGCCGTCAATACATTTATGTATTCATCTATCGTTTTGGGTACCTGTAAGCCAAGTTTATCAAGCCAATCTTTCCTCATAAAGACAACCTGACTCCGATTCGTGCCCGACATGGCTGGTATCGCATATATTTTTCCGTCCTTACTTATTGTCGGCGAATCCCACGCTTCTTTAGGGATATTGCTCTTAAGATTAGGGCCGAATTTATCGATCAGATCATTCAGCTCCGTAAAAGCTCCGTTATTTACAGCAGGTGAGGACACCTTCGTATTAATGGCTGATATTTCTAGCAGATCCGGCAGCTTTTCATTAGCAGCGAGCAGTAAATTAAGTTTTTGATCAAAATCTGTTGCAGGAATGATTTCAATATTGACATTTGTTTTGGATAGTTCCTCCATCTTTTTAACATAGATATCCTCATTAATATTAGGAGACGCTTCAACATATGGAAGTGATCTTGAGTTCATCGTAATGTTTATTGAGGGTATGCCCTGTCCATCCGGTGAACTTTGGCCATCATCTGAATGATTACTACAAGCGGATATCATGGTAGTAACCAAAAGTGTTCCAATTACTTTGTTGCTTGCTTTCATTCGGGTCCCACTCCCTTAGTCGATTTAGTTTTAACCTTTGACAGAACCAATCATTGCACCTTGGATAAAATGTTTCTGGATCAATGGATAAATAAATAAAATTGGCACAGTAGCAACTATAATGGTTGCCATTCTTATTCCTTCAATGGACATCAACATGCCGGAGCCCATACTGCCTGCATCATTCTCCACAAGAAGTTGACGTAATTTAACTTGTAAAGTGAATAGGCTTGGATCTCTCAAGTACATAATCGCATTCATATATCCATTCCAATACCCAACGGCATAGAACAGACCAATCGTCGTTAAAGAAGGTAGAGAAAGCGGCATAATGATTCTTCCAAAGGTATTAAATTCATCACATCCATCAATGGTTGCCGCGTCTGTAAGGCCTTCTGGAATGCCTTTGAAGAAAGTTATCATGATAACCAGATTAAAAGCGCTGATTAGGCCCGGAATAATGAGCGCACTTAATGAATCCAACAAACCGAATGACTTCACAACTAAGTAGGTCGGAATCAGTGGGGCTGGAAAAATCATTGTAATAATAACCATAATCATGATTACACTTCGACCTTTTAAATGGGATTTTGATAATCCGTATCCCATCAGCGAAGTAAAGAGTAGGCTTAGAAATGTGCCGGCTGCCGTTACCCATATGGTGACACCAAAAGCTTTCCAAATCGCCTTATTTTTTAATACAGCCAAATAATGATCGAGTGTAAAGTTTACAGGAAATACGGAGACCTTACCTTGCAGAATAGCCTGCCCGCCGCTGAAAGAGCCTGCTAATATGTTGAGATAAGGGACTAGCATTAACAGGCTGATACCTGTCAGTAGGATGGCATTAATTATTGGGAATATAGCCTTCTTCTTCCTCATCTCTTCACCTCTGTTTAATATAATGTTTCGCCCGTTAGCCTTTTACTGATTTGGTTAAAACTAAAGATAAGCATCAAACCAACTACGGATTTAAAAATTCCGATGGCTGTTGTATAGCTGTACTGCCCTCCCAGTAAACCTACGCTATAAATGTACGTGTCTATAATTTGCCCTTTCTCTGCAACGAGTGGATTGATTAACATATAAATTTGTTCAAACCCTAAATCTAACAGATGTCCAATTCTCAGCAGGAACAAAATCATAATGGTTGGTAATAAAGATGGCAATGTAATGCTAATCATCTTGCGAAATCGGCCAGCACCATCAACGTCCGCAGCCTCATACATCTCCGTGTTGATGCTAGCCAGGGCGGCAAGATAGATAATCGTATTCCACCCCACTTCCTTCCAAATACCTGAAGCAACGACGATAGATCGAAAAAATTCAGGTTGCTGCATAAAGAACTTTCGCTCTATTCCCAAAAATTCTAAGATTTCATTAATAATCCCGTAGTTTGGCGATAACACATTAATGACTAAGCCACCTACAATAACCCAAGACAAAAAGTGCGGGAGATAAACGATGGTTTGAACAGAGCGTTTGAACCACATTTTCCTAACTTCATTCAGCAGCAGAGCTAAAATAATTGGAGCAGGAAAACCAAACACAAGTTGATATATACTAATAAATACGGTGTTTTTGAGAATTTTCAAAAATTCAGGATACGTAAACAGCGTTTCGAAATGCTTTAATCCGACAAACGGGCTTCCCATAATACCTTTGTAAACATTATAATCCTGAAAGGCAATCACACTTCCCAGAATCGGGACATACTTAAAGAGAAAGAAAAACATGATCCCAGGTATGATCATGCAATATAGCTGCCAGTATTTCGAATAATAAAGCCTGGCCCTTTTTCTTCTTGCTTCCGTATCCATCACATGAATGGGGGGCGCATTCGTATTCATGGGAACCTCCTGATGTCTTATTTGATAACTCCATACTAGAAGAAATCAGGAGGTTCGTACATGGTATTCCTTATGCTAGTTGTGTTTTTATAAGGTAATGTATGCGCTTTATTTTTGTGCGCGAAACTCTCGAGGTGAAATGCCAAAGAACTTTTTGAAGCTTTTCGTAAAATGGGGGTAATCCGTATATCCAATATGTTCCGGGATCTCAGAGGCCTTGCAATCAGGATCGGATAATAATTGCTTCGCTTTCTCCATGCGTGTTTGAATTAAATATTGAGAAAAGGATATGCCCACACTCTGTTTGAATACTTGGCTGAGGTAAGGTAGGGATAATTTAACATGGTCGGCTACCATCTGGAGGGAGAGTTCATTATTCTTATAATTATTTTCGATAAATGCGATAACTTGTTTGATGCTCAGGTGCGCACCATAATTTCGGGTTTCACGAACAGTTTGAAGCCATGTACGAATGAAATGCTTATTTAAAACTTGCACATTCTCCCTATTTTTTCCAGTAAGAGCAATTAGTTTATTATCGTAGTCAAGATTTTTGGCTCCTAACTCATTGTTCAGACATGCATAGATTCTACTCAAGAATTCAATACTCCGCTCTTTGTATTGCGAATTCATTTCGCGACTATCTGCCCATTTCTTATTAAAATAATCGATCGCGTTCATAGCCTCGGTTTCATTCACATTCCATATCAAATGAGCTATATTCTTCGCTTCTTCCGTACAATAAAGCAACCACTCGCTATACTCACTCAAATTAATCTGTTGCTTCTCAACTTCCAATTTGACTTTATGCAACGTTTGACTAAGTTGTTCCGGCCGTATGGGTTTAAGCAGATAATCGCTGACACCGTAATGTATCGCTTCCTGAGCAAAACTAAAATCACTGTAACCTGACAATATGATAAATTCACATTGAATTCCTAGTGATTTAACATTTTTAATTAAGTCTAATCCGTTCATTTGCGGCATTTTTATATCTGTGATAATTAAGTCGGGATGGGCACTTCTAGCTAGATGTAAACCTTCAACGCCATTAGCCCCCTCACCTATAACGTCAAAGCCAAGAGAAGATTCGGATACAAGTTTAAACAGACTCTTCCGTATTAAGGCTTCGTCCTCAATAATGACTGTACGGATCATTCAGCTTCATCCTTTCTCCCTTGTTTTAGTGGTACAACTACTTCCACGATTGTCCCGGTATGATTTGATTTAGCAATGTGTAAACCATATGGATAACCGAACGTCAACCGTAACCTGGAATGAACGTTAATTAAGCCGATATGACCATTTAATCCTTCATTCCTATTTTCATGATCGCTATATTGATCTTTAAATGCAGAGCTAAATCTGGCCAGCACGTCATCCGGCATCCCTCCACCCTGATCCGTAATCCTAATCACATATTTCTCATTCTGAATATCCCCTGTAATCCCAATAAAACTTGGTGGAAGCATCTGATTCTCGTAAGCATGAATGAAGCAATTTTCAATTATGGGCTGTAAGGAAAGGCGGCAAATTGTAATCGATGAAGCAGTGGTCCWGTCAAATTTAATAGCACACGTTAATTCGGGAAATCTTTCCTTTTGAATTTCGAGATACGTATGGATATGTTTCAATTCCTCTGTCAAGTTTACGACTTGCATAGAATCTTTCATGCAATACCGAAACATATCGGCTAGTGCGGTAGCCATTCTACTAACAGGCATTACGCCTTGGAGTATGGCATGGGAATTAATAATCTCTAGTGTATTGTATAAAAAGTGCGGATTGATCTGGGACTGAAGAGCTCGTAACATGGATTCTTTTTGCCGCAGCAATAAATCTTTTTCTCGCAACTGTCCTGCATGCACCTCTACGATAAGACGTCTGAGTTCCCCAATCATCTTGTTAAATCCTACGAACAAACTGCCTATTTCTTTTTCCCGGCGGTGCGGAGCTAAGGTGAGCAGATCTCCATTCTGTGCTTTGCGCATAAGCCTTTCTAAGATACTTAGTGAATTTGTGAGATAAAAAGCATATCCGCCAATAATGATGCAGGCAACAAAAGTAATAATTAGCAAAATCCAAATCGAATAGTCCCTAAGAACAATTAACCCTTTACTAAACTCATGGATAGGGAATTCAGATACGATCGTCCAACGAGTAGATTCGGAAGTATTGTAATTGACGATATTCGTTACCCCTGCATCTTCATGCAGGAATGGTTCACCCGCTTTCAACGAATGCCTACCATCGACAAACCAATCCGGCATATTGGAGCCCAATTTGTCATAATGACCTGAGTCATAAATAACAAGATTGTTGAAATCGATGATCCACAACTTCCCCTTCATGCCGGTTTGAATTTTATTCACTTTATTCCATATCTCATTAAGCCTTATGTTAAATACCAAAACGCCACTTGTCTGATACAATGTGGTATCCGTGAATTTCCTCGTAATCGTAAGTAACGGAGTACTATTTATCCATCGTATACCCATTACATTGTAATTTCCTAAGTTTGTATTTCTTAGGTAGCTTTCATAATCATCTTGACTTGGCAGCGCTACGTGATTGGAAATTTGTAGACCATTAGCAGAGTAAATGGTTAACGAATACACTTCAGGACGGCCAAATACAATTTGTTGGAGTAACTCATTTTGGATATCTCGCGTTAAAATAAACTGCTTGTAAGCTTGATCCGGTTGAAGAAGCATAAATTCTTTAACCAACGGGTGAGCAATTAATGGCATTGTAGAGCGCTCCAACTCTTGGAAATAATCACCAATTTGGTCATTTAATTGTCTGACAAGTTGCTCGTTAAATACTCTAGCCACATCCACAATCGTATCTGATGTTTTATCAAACCAGATTTTTGAAAGTAAAAGTGATGGCAGCAACAGAAACATAAGAAATAAAGCAATCAATTTTTTCCTCATCGTGACTCACCTCATGTAGATTTATTTCTCGATTGTTTCACCACCTCCTGCCTTCATGGTCTGAAATAAGCGCTTGCATGACGACAACACCCCTTCCGCAACTGATAAATTGATATTTGCGCGACCCAGGGCTGGGCCTGCATAGCAAAAAAACCCCGATCCGCCACAACGGATCGAGGGTTTCTATTTCTGCGCCGCGCCGCCGCCTCACTCAGCGGCGCTTACACCAACCGCGCCAGCTCCTCATCGCCGAGCGCGCGGTTGAACACCGCCAGCCCGCCGAGATAGCCGGCGAAGAAATTGCCCATGGTGCCGGAGCGGTACACGGCACCAACGGTAAAGTCGGCGCCAGCTCTCGCCGCCGTCGTACAATCCCTCCGGATACGCGTAGGGATTATACGTCTCGCGCACGTCCACTTTACCGCTGCCATCTGTCGCGCCTACAACGATTACCTGATTGCAGAATGGCTCCCGAAGAGCCCGAAGTACAAAGGCTACATGTGCATCGGCACGCAAGATCCGCAGCAGGCGGCGCGGGAAATTGACCGCATCGGCCCACATCCGGGCATCGTCGCGGTCAGCGTCACCAGCGGCTCGCAGATGCCGTACGGACAACGCTTCTTTCATCCGATCTATGAAGCTTGTGAGCGGCATGGCCTGCCCCTGGTGATCCATCCCGGATCGGAAGGCGCCGGCATCTTCAACGCACCAACCGCTGTCGGGTATGTCTCCAACTACTTGCAGTGGCATACGTGCCTCTCCCAGACGTTCATGGCGCATCTCGTCAGCTTTGTTTGTGAGGGCGTGTTCGAGAAGTACCCGAACTTCAAAGTTGTGTTGTGCGAAGGCGGCGTTACGTGGCTGCCGCCGCTGCTGTTGAGGCTGGACAAAAACTACAAGGCGCTTCGCTCCTCCGTTCCTTGGCTGAAGCGGCTGCCCAGCGAATATGTCCGCGATCACTGCTTCATCACGACGCAGCCGATCGAAGAGCCGGACAATCCGAAGCATCTGGCGGCGATGTTCGAGATGTTCGACGCCGAGAACATGCTGCTCTTCTCGAGCGACTACCCACATTGGGATTTCGATGATCCGACGATTATCCTGCGGTGGCTGCCCGAGGATAAGCAGCGCAAAATTTTCAGCGAGAATGCGCGGAAGTTGTTCCAGCTGTAGCGCTGGATGCATGGATGCCTCGTTCGTCCACCTGCCTGTGATTCAATCGCCGATTTTATTAGCGACAAGAACTTGATCGCATGCCCGTTTTCTCGTATAAAAAAAGCGTCAGCGATTAAATCGCCGACACTCTTTATGTGTTCCTGTTATGAGATATAGCAATTGTCTTGTAACCCTGCCTACCTATGCGGCATTGCCCTGATACCCGAATACATGATAAGTGGAAATAATACAGTTAATTTGTTCAAATGAGCTAGCTCTATGGGATTAGATGGAAATTTTCCCGCTATTCCTTCTAGTATTCTCATAAAAGGGGCAGCTATGGCCGAAATAACTGGAGGAACTCCTGTTATTCCACAAAACCCTCTCTCAGCGCCATTTTTAACCGTAGAAATTGCTGTTATTTCACCCTTGAGCATACATAAAGTCCACCCTTCAGCTACTCCCAAAACGATTCATACAGCAAAAGACGCATGCATAACATGCGTCTTTTGCTGTATGAAAAAAGGATTTTATATATTTCTTACATCGATATTCGTATTAGGAAGAAGGTTCAAGTAATCGAACTGCACTGCACATCCATCCCCAACTGGACTCTGGGCAACTACACCGACTTTTAAACTATGAATATTAGTCATTCCAAAATACCGCACTAATGCCCATTCATTACCATCAAGAGAATAATGAAAAGCTAGACCATTATCATATCGAGATACTCTTAAGAAAGGATTTGTATGCCCGGCATCGTCACCGATACAATCATCCGAAATATCTTTGGTTACAACACTAATAATGGAAGGTCGACCTCTAAAATCCTCATAACATAACTTAGCCCAGTTATTCTCGTCTGCCATTACCATAAGGCATCCGGAGTCGTTCCGGTCATGTATGTCCACGCTAACCCGTGTGGTTAAAATAAAATTTTCATTTGTTGTCGTATATAGGAACGGAGCCGAACTTTTTCTACTTCCCTGTGTTGGATTATGAAAGAAGTCTGCACGAGGTGGCGCGGTAATTCTAAGTGAATTTTGTTCGGAAAATCCCCATTCTTGTGGTTCATTCATCCAGTTAAGAGAAGAATTTAGTCTCTTCCCCACGCAGTTATTAAAAAGATTCATATCTAACCATCGCCACCCATCCCTATAGTGTATATCCCTTTGGAAGTTTACTCGTTATTATCGATTAACGTATCGCGGGAGGAGGAAATTACTGGATACAACTTTAGCTCCATCGTGCGACGCTTCTCGTGTTTTACGATTATACAATGAACGATAATGGTTGAGGAACAAAAATATCTGCCCGCCAAAATTGTTACAACAACAATACTGCTGCCCATAAGTTTAAAATGCGAAAAAGAGACCCACAGCAACGGGCTGAGGGTCCAAATTATATTATACAGTCTTACAGATGGCTCTTGATTTGATCAATGAGCTCCCCATATTGTTCCTCCGTTAAAAGGAGATTTGCCGGTGGGTTCATTTCAAACATTTTCCCCCAGGTATAGCCATCTTTATATTTCGGTACGATGTGAAAATGTACATGCGGCATTGTATCGCCAAATGCACCGTAGTTCACTTTATCCGGTTGGAACGCTTTTTCAATGGCTGCTGCCACTTGCGCTACATCGCGCATATAGGCATCCTGCTTATCCTGCGACAGATGAAAAAACTCCGTTTCATGCTCGTTCAGCGCGACAATACAGCGCCCCCGGTACGTCTGCTCCCGAAACAAATACAAGGTTGATACACGCAACTGGCCGATTTCGATCATGAGATTGTTCAGTGCTTCGTTTTTACTACAATAATTGCAAATTGAACTCATGTCTGACACTCCCGTTCGCTAGAAATGGAATAAGTGAAAACTACTACACTATCATACCATATCAAACATCTTCCTAATGACTAAAACATCAGAATCCCCCTATACAAAAAAGCTTGATTTCTCAAGCTTTTTTAAACGGTCTAATTAAGTTCAAAATTAAACACTTAGATCTACATAAAAAGGTGGTTGAACACCATGTATACGGGCATAAACGAATAGTTGTCCTTTGTGATGCGCTTCATGAGCGACCAGGCGATAGAACATTTCCTCGATCGGCTCTGTAATATTAACACCGTTAATATTAATCGTGGCTATTTCTTGGAGCTTTGAATCGGTATAATCATTCAGTTTCTGCTCCGTCACTGCGGTCAAATGCTTCACAAGCTCGCGCGCTTCAGCAATGGTTGAAGGAACGGGCGGAATATTCATGTCGCGCTTCTCGATCTGAGCAAAGAAGAACTCTGGCGTCCAAGCGAGATGGTGCACTAGCTCCAGCGTGGTCATGCCGCCGTCCCATGGGCTCMAGCTGCCGCTCGTTTCGGGTAAATAGATCTACCAATTCAACCACGCTGTTATGATGCATTTTCCAACCTTTTATGATTTTTCGAGCTGTTGAAAGTTGAGTTATCATGTTAAATTCCCCCTAAATTTTTGATTAATCATGTATTCAATAGCTTAGCCCTGTATGGTTGAATTTAGCATGCAATAGTTCCACAAATCATTTATTTTCGAGATCCAAAGTTAGACACTTAGATCTACATAAAATGGTGGATTTACGGCAAGCATACGGGCATATACGAATAATTGTCCTTTGTGATGCGCTTCATGGGCAAACAGACGATGGAACATCTCCTCGATCGGTTCAGTGACGTCAACACCGTTAATATGGATAGTGGCGACTTTTTGAAGTTCTGAATCGGTGTACGCATTCAGCTTCTGCTCCGTCATCGCGGTCAGATGCTTCATAAGCTCACGCGCTTCTGCAATGGTCGAAGGAACAGGCGGAATGTTCATATCTCGCTTCTCGATCTGAGCAAAGAAGAACTCTGGCGTCCAAGCCAGATGGTGTACCAGTTCCAGCGTGGTCATGCCGCCGTCCCAGGGACGCCAGCTGCCGCTCGATTCCGGCAGTTGATCTACCAATTGAACCAAGCTGTTGTGATGCATTTTCCAGCCTTTCATGATTTTTTGAGCTGCTGTATGTTGAGTTGCCATTTTGAATTCCTCCTGTATGTTGAGATTGATAATAGATACAATCCGTATATTGCACGCTGAGTTAGCATGTTTCAGCAAGCTTCGAAATGCAAGCATACATCTCGTTGTCTTTGCCGTGTTCATACTTTAACACTACTAAAGCAACTATGAACTGTACTACCGTTATGTTAGGTGAGGAATAACAAAAAGTTATGGATACTGTCATCCAAATTATCAAAATAAAAAACGCAGCTGTCCTATGCCTACAGCCACGTTGCTTGGTTGGTTGCTATACTCCCATTGTACTTTATGATTTGTGCCGTTTTGGGCAGTTCAATAAAAAAGGTGAAATGCCCGTTCACATGCTTAAGTCCGATTTCCCCTCCGTGCAGCTCAACGATATAGTTCGCAATCGATAAACCGAGTCCTGCACCTGAAGGCACGTCTCGATCGCGCCTGGAGGGCTCCGCCTTATAAAAACGCTCAAACAAAAGCTTCTCCTGCTCCTTGGTAATGGGGTTTCCCCAATTTTCAACCGCAAAYCTGATAGTTTGGCCATGTTGGGCAAGCCGAATCGTAATTTCACCTGGCTTCAAGGAAAACTTGAGCGCATTCATGAGCAGATTATCGATCGCGCGCACCAACTTTTCAACATCAACATAAGCAAATAGAGATTGTTGTTCCCAATCCTTCTTGACCGTTAGAGAGAGCTCTTGCGCGATCGGCTCGAACTCGATGATGATTTGCTCTAGGAGGCTGTTGAGGTCGATCTTCTGGAAAGTAAGATTGGTGTCGCCGCTGGTAAGACGGGTATACTCGAACAAATCATCGATAAGCTTTTTCATTTGCTTGGTCTTGTTAAAAGCGTTACGGATGTACCTCTTGTGTTCGTCGAGATCGTGATAGTGGTCATTTTGGAGCAGGTTCAAATAACCGATGATGCTCGTCAAAGGCGTACGTAAATCATGGGATACGTGCGTGATCAGCTCCATTTTGGATGTCTCGATCTGACGTTCTCTCTTCATCATGCTTTGAAGCTGCTCAGCCATATAATTGATGTTCTGCGCGACTTCCCCCAGCTCGTCTTGGCCCGGCAGGGGCACCCGATAATTGAGATCCCCCTTGGCAATCGCCATGAGCCCGTCAGCAAGAGTTCTCACTTTCTTGACGATAGGACTCATCAGGAAGAAAAATAGGAGCAAAAAGAAAAACGAAAACGAGAGGAACGTAAAGGCCACCCCAACGAAGTCTATAGTTGCGCCTTCCGTCTTCCGTGCAATCATCTGCGGCAAAATAAATCTCAAAAGATTATTGATGATGGACGATCCGATAAAAGAGATGATAAGGCTAAAGAGAAGCGATCCGAGCAAGCGCAGCCTAATGCTTTTTTTCCAGTTTAAGAGGGAAAAGAAGTCTCTATTCAACTTTATATCCCACTCCCCAAACCGTTTTGATAAATCGCGGTTCACGCGGATTGTCTTCGATCTTCTCCCGAATGTTGCGCACGTGGACCATTACCGTATTATCGGACAAAAATTTGTCTTCCTTCCAAACACTTCTATAAATTTGCTCTACTTTAAACACTTGTCCGCGATGGCCGGCAAGCAGCTCCAGAATGGAGAACTCGATTGGCGTAAGAGGCACCTCACGGCCGCGTACCGTCATGAGATGCTTGGTTTTGTTAATGACCAGCTCGTCGATTTCAACTACGCTGCCATCGAAAGCTTTGACCTGTTGATCAGCAGCGCCGGTGAACGTTTGCCTGCGCAGCTGCGCCTTGACTCTTGCGATCAGCTCCAGCGGATTGAACGGTTTGGCCACGTAATTGTCCGCCCCGGTCGTAAGCCCCGTTATTTTGTCGATATCCTCACTTTTGGCTGAGAGCATAATGATCGGAATTTTCGTCATCTCTCTAATCTTGAAGCAAGCTCTGATTCCATCCATATTCGGCATCATAACGTCCAGAATGATCAAATCGATCGATTCACGGCGCAGCTGCTCGACTGCTTGAGCGCCGTCCTCCGTTTCAAAAACGCAGTAGCCTTCATTTTGCAGGTAAATACGAATGGCGTCGCGAATTTCCGGATCGTCGTCTGCGACAAGAACGCTTATTGTCAAGTTGGATCACTCCCAAATTATTAGATTTAGTCTAGCCAGCGGTTATGACGCTGATTGGTATTTCTCCTTCTGAAGAAGCGGATAATCCCCCATACTGCAAAGAGCACGAAGAGCACCCAGAGCAAGCGCAAGCCATATTCGTAAAATAACATACCGACTTCCCGAGCATGATTACCTACATAGCGTCCAATCATAAAGAAGAGGAATGTCCAGACCAGTCCCGTCGTGTAGGAAAAAAGGGCATACCGTTTAAAGGACATCTTGTGGACGCCTACCACATAGGGCATAACATGCCGAATGATAGGAAAAAAATAACTAATGCCTAATGCAAAGCTACCATATTTTTGGAAAAACGCCTATGAAAAACGTAAATATTTCTCCATCTTTTTCTTGCGTCTCAACCTTGTCAAAATAGGTGTTCCAGCGTAACGACCAAGCAAGTAACCTAGCGTTAAGCCGGAGACGACACCCAAATAAGTCAATATAAAAGCGGGAATCGGTATGCCGACAATGCCGAGCCATAGCATAAAAAATAGTGCTGCATAGCCGAATTGCTGAAGAGTCGATAGAAACCATTCATAATTCATGTGCGCGATCCTCCTTTGCGGCAGACATAAACGAAAGCGGGAGGAACGTTGAGAGGGATAAAATGAACTTGCTCGATTTCGAATCGCTGACTGAGCTGCTTCCGCATCTGCAGCGAATACTGGAAGGTAATGAATAAGCCGCCCGGTTTCAACGTCGTTTCGATTTGGGACATTAATTGCTCGCGCAGAGCCGACGGAAAATTAAAAAACGGAAGACCGCTCAAGATGCAATCGAGCTCATCGATTCCTTCTCTCTGTAAGGCATGCTGCATGTTGCATGCATCGGCATAGCAGGTGAAGAGCCGATATCGTGCGGACAATTGACTGCGCAGATGTTGGTCTTTTTCGAACAATAGAACCTTTGTCTCTATATGCAGAACCTTTGCCAGATGTCTGGTAATGGCGCCAGTGCCCGCCCCGAGTTCAGCGACGCTCCTTACTTGATTCCATTGAACAGGTTCGAGCATTTTTTTTACCAAAAACATGGAGCTCGGTGCGATGCTGCCAATCTGCCTCGGCGCACGCATGAATTTATATAGAAACAATAGCTGGTCCTGCATGGCTCTAATCATGAAATAACTCTCCTCTCATTCCTTACGATGCCTCTATCGTAACGAAAAGTTCTGCAGAATGAGCTAAGAAAAAGATAAAGAAATTCTGAAGAAACTTTGAAGAAAGCTAAAAATGCGACTGCCTGTTGCACCAAGAGACCCACAGCCGCGGGCTGAGGGTCTAAGGTTTATATTTTAAGGGTCGAGCTTTATTATAGATGTATTTCATTAAAACATCCTGAATGGACTTGGTCATCCAACCATAGCTCCTATGATAGCCTCTGTTCGTCTGTGATCTTCCATTTTTTATAGAGACTAACCAGATAGAAATTAATCGGCCAAGATATCAAACCATAAAACGCCCAACAAAAAAGAAGAGCCCGATTGTTCTTAATAACCCGAACTCTTCTATATACTTTGTATCCTAATCTCTTCCTGAGACGGGTAGTCACTGCAAATTCTCAAGTCTTATGTTAGAAAAAGCAGACGATCAATCAATCCAAGATGCCCCTGATGATAAAACCCTTCCCTTTGAACAAAACGGGGTATTGTTGGTCCGTCCCTAAAGAGCGGTTATGCTCGGAATTAATTATTTCCCTCAGTATCTTTAACTGGCGGAAATATTCATGTCTATCCAGTTATTTCATGAAATAGTGTCAAATAAAAACAAGCCATCCTTCGTTAATGCATATTTCTTGTCACAATACTCAGCTACGAGTGCACTGTGAGTCGCAATTACAAAAGTGGCCCCCTCCGCTTTAAGCACTTTGAAGTACTCCATTACCAACAAAGCAGTTTCGTCATCCAGTGATCCTGTTGGCTCATCTGCAACGATGATTTGTGGTTTTTTAATAAGCCCACGTATAACACCTACTCTCTGAATCTCGCCTCCTGACAAAAGTCCAATCTTTTTACCAAGAAGATGTTTAATCTCAAAATGGTCGCTCAACACTTCAATCCTATCTTGATACACTGCTCTGTTGTTTTCGTTTTTCTCGAACCATAATGGAACAGCTATATTTTCCAAAACAGTTAGCTCAGGAATCATTGGACTATGCTGAGAAATATATCCGATGTGTTCGCTACGAAATTTGGCTAAAAAGCTAAAACTTTTATCATTCATTCTTGTTTCTTGAATCCAAAATTCTCCGGAGCTTGGCTTTTCTAACCCGGCAATTATATTCAATAACGTGCTTTTTCCAGAACCGCTCTTCCCTTTAATAGCAATCATACTACCTGGGTCACCAATCAGGTTGATATTGCTTAATACATACTTTGCATTATATATTTTGGAGATATTCTTCAGTACTACTCGACTCAATTAGATCATCCCTTCAATTTTTGGACAATGTCCATTCTTGCTAACATATTTCGAGCAAATATCGCAGCAAGCCATAATTTTAACAAGCTAACAAGGAACACAAGAACTAAATAGTTTATTAGTATCAGATAGGAGGAACTTGTTAGAATTAAGAGAAAAAAGAATGGAACGAAACTACCAATTAGACTAGTGATAGCCAGCTGAGTTCCAATCATTCTCCAGATATTTGTCAAATTAGCACCACTTATTAGTAGAACTGTATATGTAGATACATTCTTTTTTATTTTCAAAAAAACCGTCATAATCAAAACTATAAGAGTAATTATGAATAACCCAATGGAAATTGCCAATAACACATCTCTATTGCTTTCAATCATATTGACTAATGTATTAATTGCCAAACTATCGGCTCCAATGATATCAAAGCTGTTAAAGCCTGTCTGCGCGGCAACATCCTTACCGATCTTTCTAACTTCTATCGGATCAAGATCTGAGATAATTGTTCCATTTACTCGACTCAGTAGAAGTGCTCTAAAAAAAATCGGTACATCTGATGTTGTTTCTATTAGACTAGTTGGCTGTGTAATAAAATTTAAACTAGGTAGAATCACATACCTATCGAGAATAACTTCAGGTCTGGACTTGGTCATGATCTTTTGAGACGGTTGAAACAATCCAACAACAGTACCTACAAAATCCTGCTGGTAATAATTAAGATCTATACGATCCCCGACACGATATACTCCCCGGTAATCAGCTCCAAGCAGAATAGGAATATTCTCGCCTGAAAAGATATATTCATTGCTATTAAATAATCTGCCGCTATCCAGTTGTAGTTGGTTTATCTCAATCGCATTTTGATTGAGTTGCATAGATTTAATGGAAGTATACTCTTTACCATGAAAGTTTTGTATGGGAACACTTTTTCCGAATTCATAATAATCACCGAACGTTTCATTACCTTTGAACCCATATATGCCTATTGGCTGCCAAACAGCTTGATAAAACACCATTCCAGGTTGCTCAGCCATTTTGTCTGCAAACGCATCTAATATATTATAATTCTTTACATTCATAAAAAAGTCTTTTTCTTTCTGATCAAAAAGCTGGTCTGTTATCTTGTACACATTCATACCTTTAAACACATTCGCAGCTTTTACTTCTAGATGAGATTGTTTGATATTTATGACGACCATCATGACTAAGAAATAAAAAAGTACTGCTGAAACCAGAAAAATCATATTTAACAACTTGTTCTGTTTAAAAAAGGTTGGTAGCATTTTCAATATTTCCTTCCGCCTTTTCCGATTGAAAACCTTGCAGTAACGATAAAACTTACTATGAATAAAAATACTACATAAGCTACGACTGTAAGCATGGAATGTACAACCCACGCCGAGTCCCATGTTGTGAATTTTTTTTGTTGAATAATCCGAATAATTAGCATTGTTAGTGTTGAACTGACAGTGCAAGGCAGCACTTTAGTAATAACCATTTCACGATAAATTCTAAGCATTGGAAATCCGTGAATATACATGATTTGTATTATTTTTTTTTCTTTTGAAAACCATATCCAACTGAAAATCATGAGTATCATAATGAAAAATATGGAGGTTAACTGAAGCCCTCTCAATATGGATTTGTTGGAATTCATTGCGTAAGACCCGTATTCTTCGGCATGAATAATTTCAAACGAATTGTTATTTAGGATCGCTTTTAGAATTTCTATTTTATTGTTGCTTGGTGACTCAAAAATAAACATATTTCCTTCTTCTACATTTATCTGCATCTTCTCCGTGATGAGCCATATTTGTGCGTTCATCAAATAGGATGTAGGTGTATCAAAATAACCGGCAATGGGGTAGGAACTTGGCAAGTTATTAACCGGTGCGTTAATTCCTACTATGGCAATATTTCCGCGACTTAAATTGTTACTATCCTTGGAGATGAATTGGATTGGAGGCATCTTCAAGTCGCCATTCATCCTGACAATTCTAATCCCAGGCATGCTTGCTTCATATTGAACCAGTATAAATTTATCGGATGTGGTCTTCAGCGGCTGATCGATGCTAGTCATTTTAAAAGCAATAGCGTCCTTACTGACATATCCATTATTCACCATATTTGTTTCATCTAGAGAAGCGCTTATATAAGAGAGGATAAACAGAAACATAGTAGCAATGAAACAAATTGTATAAATGATCGTCTTATTTTTATGAGTTCGAATTCGCATAGTCATTTATATATAGAACACCCTAGGAATAATATTCCATTCCTAGGGTATATTCTACGAAAACTCCTTATTAGTTACCCCAATATGACTTAGCAGTCGTTCCGGTAGCATCTACATATGAAGTTTGTGCAATTGTATGATCATTCCCCCAAACGCGATCGGTATCGCCAATAACTGAACTACCAACTAAATATTCAAATCTAGCTCTTGTGTAATGATATTCACCTGACCAATATGTTTCAGCTGTTAATCTAGTTAAAAGAACTGAGCTTCCAGTGTAGGATTTTGTTGCAGTATGGCTCTCTGGAGAAGTTGATGAAAGAGCGGCAAGAGATTTTGATTGTAAACTAGTATTATTACTATTCGTATAATAACCTTTACCTTCCGTCCAGCCACCCGAATTTCTGCTAAGACCTTGATTCTCAGAAGCGAAAGCTGAAGTACCCACACTAGCAATAGCCAAACAAACTAGTAAACCTGAAATCGACTTTTTCAATTAAATATACCTCCCAAAATATTTTTTTGTTGCGCAACTAATGTAAACAAGCGAATTTTGTGAGGTAGATCGATAAAAGATCGAGTAGGCCCTTGCGCAATTGCAAGGTTCTCTCAGCGATCCGAGCGTACGGGGCATCGCACCCGGCTCCGCCAGATTTATCCTCTTGGGGATTAAGTTCTTTATAAGTAGCAAGTAGACTACTTAGACSGATCTCTTTAAATCATGCATTYGGCATCACATACTGAGCGTGCTGGTCCTTTAGGGAGGGTATCGTAATCCTGCCCGCCAGCCGGTCCTACAAGCCTTCCATTACAAACGGATGGTCGTCGAGCAGAACAACCCGGATTCTATCAGGCATGTTCGCTTTCCTCCTTTTCCAGCGGTACGATGAGCGTCACGGAAGTTCCTCGTCACGGCGCAGAAAGAAAGTACGCATCCCCGCCGGATCCGGATCGAAAACAGACGCAGGATCGAATCCTCGGCCATTGTCGCTGATTTTGCAATACATTTCTCGCTTCGCTCCCCAAATATGAAGCGACATCTCCGTTGTCTCCGCGGATTAACCTGCCGGTTGGATAGATGGAAAAACTACCGTTAATCTGCTTAACTCAGTGGCCAGGAGCGGAAATAGCGGTAGGAACTCTAGCTAATGGATTCTAACTSGATGAAAATGGAATAGTTCAGTGAAATTAGTGGTATAAATTCCATTTATTTGGACAAAAATGGAATAATCGAGGGAAATAACGGGAGTAATCGGCGTTAAGTACGCGTAATCCTAGTTTCACCCTTGCAGGAGCAGAATCGTCCCGCCCGAAACGCTAATATAGAAACGCCGGTCACCTGTTTAAGGTCACCGGTGTTTTTTCACACATTACCATTTCTACTCGTCACGATACCCCTTACTTCCCCGCCACATTAAGCCTGAGCCTGCAACACCACTATTATTCGATAGTGCCGGTTTACCTGGCACCCCTTTCGCAAACGAGTCCGGACTGCCAGAATGCCGTTCGAACTTGACGGCATCAGCCCTCGTATAGATCATATCGGCAGGTAGGGTTGGCGGATCTACGGTTGTCGGAGTCTCCCTGGTTAAACGAACATACTCGCTGCCGTCTCCCTGAAAGTCGAACGTTCCAAGATTAACCCAACCCGACGAGCCGACTGTCGCATCGATATACGTGGTCTCGGTAACCGACTGATGTTTCACTTCCACTTTGACATGATTATCGTTTGCCGTTGTGTGGACGAGTTTGTAGATGGAGACCGTATATCTTCCCTCAGGGAATTGAGCCTTCCACGTCGCCGATGATCCTTGAACGGTAGAGTACCGAGACTTAACACCAATTTTGTAGCCGGCTAAATTGCTTCGGCTCCAAGACCCTTCCGTGGTGTATAACCCGGCTGTATTCGTGCTGTCGACAATAACCGTCAGGTCTTTGATCGTTATAGCCAAAGGCGGTGTTGTTAAGGTCACTCCGTCCATCGTTACTGTGGCCCACACCGTGATATGGTCTGTAGCTCCATCAAGGCTTTGAAGGGTCAACAAACCGCTGCTGTCCACTTCAGCCAGATCGGTTCTATCCACATAATACTGTACATTGGCATGTGCCAGATCACCGATCAGGCCGTTATCCAAATAACCCGTTACACTCAGTTGAGCAGCTCGAGTCATCTGCAGCTCATCCTGATTCGACAGGATGGCCACCGATTCCAGCAGCGGCATCCGATTTGGGTTCACCCACATCATCGCATCAGCAACTACCCGTGACTTATTAGCCTTGTTGGTTAATTCAACATACCCACTATCACCTGCTGCAAAAGGGTAAGCACCCAGGAACACCCAAGTCCCATTGGCTGCTGACTCATCAACGGTAACCGTCTGTGAGCCACCGCTGTAATAAACGGTAAAAGCGGCATTGGTTGCCCAATTTTCACTCGTGGCGGTAATTTGCGGAAGCTTGTAATACACGCTATAAGTGACACTTTCCGGCAGCTCGGGCCGCCAGACAATCTTGCTAGTCGCTGTACCTGAAGTGGATTTGGCATACACATAGTTATCGTAGTAATAGTCATTAGCCGTTGTATCGCGTATCCAGACGCCTTCTGTCTCCGCCTCCGTATTATCCACAATGATGGATGACCCCGCCTGCCAATCCGGTTGGACCGGCGTCGCCGTTACCTGATCAGGCAGATATAGCGTTCGCTTGCGCGTCTGTTTCCCGTCCGATTCCACATAATAAGTGAAGGTTTGGGATAAATCGTTTACCCGTATAGACCATTCCATCGGATAGATCGCATCTGGAACCGTTGTGTACGTGGCCCCGCCGTCCAATGAGTAATGGATTGTCGCTGGTTTCGACGTTTTGGCCTCTACGTAAGCATCGTAGGACGTTTCGTCCGGCTTGACGATTAGCATGCCTTTAACTGCATCTATTGGACTGTGAACATCGAAAAAATAGCTTGCATCCGATGTATCAGCCGTTCTAACCTGATGCAGCGGCACATCAATGTGAAGGCCTTCCACAATGATTGCTGTCATTCCCTTGCTTGAAACCGTGGCCTGAATGATTCCGCCACTCATAACCGCCTGCTCTGGTGTGCCATTATCGCGGATGATGGTTACGTTATAATCTTGTGCGGGGTCGAACCCAATGAGCTGCGCATTCAATTTAATTGGAGTCTGTACTTCAGCACTCGATTCGTTGCTTAATCCAATGTAAAACTTATCTCCACTTTCACCTGTTATCCAGTTCAATTGAGGATGGTTAGTCTGGATAATTCCTTTGGGCATCCACACCCAAACGTTCGAATTGCCGTAGAATTGACCTGGTTTATTCCCATAGAGATGATACTTGAACCATAGAAAATTAGTTTCGAATACAGAAGGAAATGTAATACTCCCATTCGATTTCAGCGATTGTTCGCTGATCAGATAATCCATCGTTTGCCCGAGCTGCGCTGGCATGTGGTGATAATAGATGGATGTCGCCCCGCTGGGGCCTTCCAAAGCAAAATCCGGTTCCAGTTGACTAACAGCGAAACCTTTATAATAATAACCCGGATAACTGGAATAACGTCCGATAATCGCATTATGAGCGATATCCTGCAGCAGCTTATCACCTGTATAGAGCGACAATCTCAACATGAAAGGAGCCTCCTGCGCATTCATCCGATAATAGCCGGTTGTACTTCCCGCTTCGAACGTCAACCCATTGGGTGAAACAAGCCAACTGTCCGCTTGTACGCCACCGGCTACGTCTTCAGGAAGCTTGCTCCTCGGATAATTATACTTACCGCTTTCCGGCCAATGGAACGACTCCGTGTAATTATACGTCTCCGGCTGAGGAATCGTAACGGTGCCCCCAGGTACTGGACGAGCAACGAACATAGTAGCGTACTGTTTGGCTTCCTTGTAAGCGGCATTCAAGTATTTAGGGTCCTTTGTATCTTCGTAGAGCTCCAAGATCTCCATCCACAGCTTACCGTAATAATAAATAAACTCATTTTTACTTACATTCACAGTTTCAGGAGTATCGATATTTTGAAGGATATAACTGTCGGCTGCATCCTTGGCAGCCTGTAAATACTGCGCATCCCCCGTCATACGGTACATCATTAACGGCTGAATGACTGGCCCCCGATCTTCTGATCAGGGTCGCGCACAAGATACTCCTGCTGCGCTAACGCCCCAATCCCAGCCGATGTGCCCATCATCTGATTGACAGCGGCTACGCTTGAAACATCGAACGGCAAGGTTGCCATTTTCCATAACGAGGGTACGCCATATACGGGCTTCTGTGTCGGTGACCAACCGATACCATTTCGCGATACACCGTACTGGATGGACGGCAGCGCTCTCGTATCGTAGAGCTGGTCATCTCCGGTCAAGTAGTAAGCCCCCAGTAGAGCCGCATTCGATGTTGTTCGAACGCTATCCTCGTTCTCGATGTCAATGAAGCCCTTGGCTCGGTTCCACCATCCACTGGGCGAAGGAACATAATTCACAGAGTCGTCACCCTGAGGCTCAATCTTGAGCAGATCGATCATATTGAACATCGCATCCGTAAGCGACTGTTCAGCGACATTTTCCCGGTAGGCCGAATAACCGTATTCACTGCGGAGAATATCCCCGTAGGCCTTATATAGACTGCTGCTTTGAGCGATTAGCCCCATATGAAATTGATAGGTGCTTTCCGCAGTCATTTGCGAATAAGTTCCTAGTTGAGGAGCATACAGGATCGGCTGCACGCTGCCTTCGTTGTTGACAAGACTCATGCCCAGCCGTTGTTTCGTAACGCCTCCCGTCGGTTCAAATTCGACCGGAAGCTCTGCCGACGGTACAAATACGCCATACGTCAAAGCGTGCCCTGCGCCGTCATTCTTTTCAACCAGACTCATCGGAGCGCTCAGCTCTCTTAAGCTTGTTGATTCCACTGAACCTATCATTTTGGCATGCGATCTGAACCCATTCAACACTTCATTGATGCCAGAGACTTGCTCTGTGGTGAAAGACTGATAGCCGATCACATAATTGCCATCCCGGCGAGGTGTAAAGGCGAAAGACACATCAGGTTTGTCTCCAGACAGGGACCAGTTCACTTGCAAATCGTAATCGCTTTCATGCGAAGAATCGGTTAATACCGCCGTGTGGCTGTCAGGGAAATGAATCCCGTCGAATGTAACCCAGCGTTTGTTCATCGTATCGTAGTAGTTGGTACGGCTTCCCGCATTCCCATCCAACAGGACCCACTGTTCTTCAAGTCTTTCCGCCAAATTATTAATTGCCACCCAATTCCCCGTATCCGTGTCCTTGTAGAACAGATCACGAACGATGGATTTGCCTCCATCCCAAGCAGCTTCATAGAAAGTCACCTTATAGTTGGCGTTCTCGATGCTGCCTTTGTCCGTATAACTGAGATTCGCCAATGTGCGGCTGCGCAGTGGAGGCAGCGGTGGAGCCTGCTGCCGAATATTCCCTTCGAACTTGACCGCGTCGGCCCGCGTAATGATGGTTCCCGTCGTTGGCTGCGTGCGCGTCAGTCTAACAAATTCAGTATCATTGCCGCTGAAATAATACGATCCCAAATCAACCCATCCAACAGATGGTCCCGACGAGGGCCTGAGATCCATAAACATGACATCGGTAATCCCATTATGCACAATTTCGATTTTCACATTACTATCTGCTTTATCCGCCCAATTAAGCTTGTTGAACGATATTTTCGCCGTTCCTGCCTCCAGGCGCGGATTCCATGTGATGCTTCTTCCCACCGCATCCGTATACGTGGAACTGGAATTATTATACCCCTTCACTCCTGTGCTAGTGCTCCAATAAGGAGCCGAGTATCCGTTATTTTTGTTATCCACATCAGTCGTGACGACACCATTAATCGTAAGGCTTCCATCATCGATAATAATCGTCTTATGCGGCTCTTTCTGCTGAATATTCCCTTCGAACTTGACCGCATCAGCGCGCGTAAGTATCGTGCTAGTGCTGCTGGTAGACCGAGTCAATTTAACAAATTCCTCGCCAGACCCAGAGAAATAGTACTCTCCCAAATCTACCCATCCCGCAGGCGCCCCGAATGAAGGCCTTAGGTCCATATATACAACATCCGTCATCCCGTTATGAACGATTTCAATCTTCACATTGTTATCTGCTTTGTCCTCCCAATTAAGCTTGTAGAACGATATCCTCGCCGTTCCAGCTTCCAAGCGCGGACTCCACGTTATAGCTCTGCCTGCTGTGCTCGTATAGTGGGAACTGGAATTATTATATCCCTTCACCCCTGTACTTGTGGTCCAATCCGGAGCCGAATATCCGTTATCCGCATTATCCGCATCAGGGGTCACAACCCCATCCATCGTGAGGCTCCCGTCATCGATGATAATGGTCTTGAACGGTACAGTCTCCGCATTAGCTGTCCTTATTCCGAATAGGCTTAATGGAACTATTATCGTCATGATGACAACAATTAAGAAAAACAGCATCCTTTTTATCATACAGCTCACTTCCTTCCCTTATATTGGTAACGCTTTCAAAACAACGCAACCTCCTTTCTTCCCATGAGCACAAAGAAGCAATTATCCGCATCCTGCTGGTCAATCCCCCCTTTGTCTTTGATATCATAGCATGTCGCTTAACCGTGAAATTTCTTTAATTTCTAGAATTTCTTATAAGATTTTAAGTAAAATAAACCTGCAACGTATTCATCTGCCGAGCAGCAGTCTGATACGTTGCAAGTTTTACATAAGGAACAAAACGACTTTAAACTATACTAATGGCGGCTGTACGAACAACAACTTGCCAAGCTGGATTACTGTTTGATCGTACCAATCCGGATGCTGCCGAACATGCTCAACGCTTCGTTCATTACCACATGCCTCGAACACAGCCACTTTGTCTGTCTTCTCGGTATTGATTTCGAAGCGAACGGTATGTTCTCCATTCGGGAGCTCCGGCAAGAAAACATACTGATTCCGATTATGATCGTTATACAGTGTGAATCGATCCACAAGGAAGGGGTCCCCGCCGTCCACCGTCACCTTCAATCTGCCAGAATCTGGCCCCCCGATATCGAACAGTCCAATGTGTGTGCCTTCAAACTGCACCGTGATGGCCTCCCCCGGATCGACCGCTCGCCAAAGTCCGGAGAACAACCAGTCGTACTCGCGGGCCAAAGCTGAATCATCGGGAGTTACGTAGGACCATCCATCCGTTAAATGGGCATGACCATCCAGCGGCAGCATTGTCGCGTACTCCCAAGGATTCGCTGGGACCAAAGTGGTCTCAGGCAAGTTATGTTCGACTCTTCCCAAGGAATCTCGAAGTTCGCTTATTTTCTCAAACGAGCGGGAGATCGTATCTGTATAGATCTGGTGTCCTTCGGGAATTATCGGATGGATCGAATCGTGCGTAAAAACAATCGCTCCAGGAATGGACTTGTCTGCCCCTGAGGTAAAAATGAGTTTTCCTTCGGACACCAAATGGCTGACCGCTACGCCCAGATGAATCGAAGGAATACCGTAATAATCGGCCACTTCCTCTTGCATAAGCGCCCCCTTCTGGTATTCCCCGGATTGAAATAAGGCCACATCCCGCTCCTTCAGCGTATAAACGAAGAGGGTATCGATAAACCGGCTCATCTTGCGGATTTGACGGACGATCCCTTCGATGCGCGCCTTGGACTCGGGTACGCCGCCATCGTTGCCAACAAATTCAACAAACACAAGATCAGGCTGATGACGCAGCACATCCCTCTCCAAACGGGCGCAGCCCAAATCCGATCCTGTACCGTCAATGCCTGCATTCACACAGCGGATATCCGCCTTGGGATATTGCTCACGAAGCCAATCCGCCGTCATGACTCTATATCCTTTAGAACGCGTATTGCTGCCGCCAAAATAGACGATTGTCACGCTTTCCCCATTCTCCAACTTCTGAATGACATTAGGCAGCCCTCTTCGAGGGAATAATTCTTTCATCGCAACTTCACCTGACCCTCATTTATCGTTGTAGGAGCAAACAATTTTACAGCAAACACTTCGTGATAAGGCGAACCGTAAGTTGCGAAGAAATTAATTCGAATTCGGGTTACACCTTCCGCATCCACCTTATGTTTATTCAACGTGAGATAATTGCCACGGATTACGATTTCCCTCTCGGTTCCGTCTTCTAAGGTCAAGATCACACCATAATCTTGGATAAGGGACTCGATCGGATCGTCGAAATGTTCCAAATCCAGCTGCGAATTGAAAACCAGATGGATTTCGTCCAGATGTTTGGGGCTTGCAAAAGAGAATTCCAACCATTCCCGTCCTTCTGTATGTTCGGAAATCCAGCCATTCGGCAGACCATAAGGTCTGGAGTAGCCGTTGACGACATTGTCGGGATTATACATCTGCTGGGATGGCAGCAGGTCCTTGAAACAAATACTCTGATTAAATTTCTTCAGCCTGGACGGCACTTCCGGCTTATAATGGAAGCTAACCGCACCTGTAATCTTCTCTTCGTTGACATAAACGGCTAACTTAGCCGTACCTTCTAGCACGATGTAGATTTTATCGTCCGCCGGCTTCTCGCAGCTCAAGATCAGCGTAATCCAGTCATCATGACCAGCTGCAATAGTTAGTCGGTCGTCTTTCAACTCGCAAGAAGGAATGTAATTCTCCTTCCGTTCCCCGCCAAACAGCTTCACATGCAGCGTTTCCGAATGCTCGGAACTATTTTTAATTCTGATCTGTACGCTTTCTGCCACGGATGTCTGAATCGGCAAGACCAAACATAACCCTTTCTCCAAAGGAATCGCTTCAGTTGGATGCGGATTGGTGTAGCTGCGCTGAGATGAAGCGCGAATCTGTAATCCATCAGCGAAGTAAGGATCCAATTCCTCTTGAAGCCCTACAATCGTTTGTCCGTCCCGAAGCAGCAGCGCCTGCAGCTCCCCCATATGAGATTCGACTATAGCTGCAGGGTCTACCTCATATTTCGAGCATAACGAAGCAGCTGTTCCAACCGCCTGCCCCATACAACCGCAGGTTGCCATTACTCTTGTAGAACCGAAAGCAACATGCGTAGCACTTATATTTCGACCAGCGAACATGAGATTGGGAATATTCTGGGAAAATAAACTGCGGAACGGAATATTGTACAAGCCAGGCACGAAATTCCAAGCTGTAGCTGGCCCCTCATCATAGATGCCTTTAGCAGCATGCAAATCCATATACCATCCCCCGACGGATACTGCATCTTCGAAATGCGGTTTTGTGGTAAGATCGTTCTGAGACAGCATGTGATCCCCTATAAATCGCCTCGACTCCCGTTTACCTGGAATCGGGCAGACATAATCCAAGATGAGATTGTCCACATCGTCAAATTCGCCGCTATTTTTGATATAATCCCATATCCCGTAAACCAATTTCCGCAGTTCCAATGCGATGTCTTCATTGTTTGCGATAACATCCATATGTCCGCCGTATTCCAGCCACCACAATCCGCCGAGTCCGTTGATTTTTCTAGGAAAAGCCCGATGGTTCAAGCCTTTTCTGATACTATCAAAAAAATCCAACCTCGTAATATCATACGCAAAGCCAGGCCGCTTGTACGGAACGGAATATTCGACATCACGGGCTTGAAACAGGATCGTATCTCCCATGGTGTAATGATCCGCCACTTCAGGAGCCAAGTCTTCCTTGTATTCGTGCCTCGCCTCTCTCCCCCTTCGGAAGAGCGCACCTGCCTGATAGCCGACAACCCCGTCTCCGGAGCAATCGATGTAGGTTCGGCTTTCGAACCGGAATTTCCTTTCGGAAGCCAATTGAAGTCCTTCCACCCATTTGATTCTTCCGTTCTCCATTCCCGTTTCATGCACACAGGTATTCAGAAATAGAGAAATGTTAGGCTCATCATAGACCATATCCAGCAGGACCGTATCCGAAAGCGAGAGCATAAGCTTCTTGTTATATAGCGGATTATAGTGGAAAATCCTCAGTTTGAGTTCTTCCACTAACCCGCCCTCACGCGCATAATAGGATGGACTGTTTCCAAGATAGGCCGACCCGTTGATATGAACCCTGACCTCGCTGCTGGCATTCCCGCCAAGAACCGGTCGATCATTAATAAGTGAAACTTGCAGTCCTTGACGTGCTGCAGCAATGGCGGCGCATAGCCCCGCAACACCTCCGCCTACGACGGTTACATCCGCTTTAATAAGCTCCATTGTGATAACCTCCATGATTAGATACATCTATCATGGTAATCCTTTTGAACCCCGTTTTTTTACATGATTTCGCGAAAAACTCACACATTTTTTGCAACCTTATTTGGATTCATACCGTGTCATTTTTATCCGATATTGCTTAGGTGTATCACCTGTGTACTCTTTAAATAATTTACAAAAATACCCTTCATTAACAATTCCGACTTCCTCGCACAATTCCAATAAAGAATAATCCTGCACGTTTAACAGCTCAAGAGCCAGTTGAATTTTCTTACGGTTGATGTAGCTGATAACGCCTTCGTTCATTGTTTTTTTGAAAAGACTGCTAAAATACGATGGAGCTAAATTCACTTCCTCGGCGATAGCCTCCAACGTTAGACGCTGTTTAAGGTTTTTCTCTATAAACCGCATAGCACTCATAATTTCTGCACGATGTAAAAGTTGGCCAGCGTGCACATATTCGTATGTGAAATCGCTAATATAGGCCAGTTGCTCCCGAAATGCCATGAATAGGGTGGGAAACTCTGCTACATCTGTGGTCAACGTGCTCCCCGATTTAAATTTCGCAATAATGTCTCTATACAAGTCTCGAAGCATTGGTGCCATGATGGACTTGTGGATTTTATGCTCCATAACAAATTGATTTAAATCAGCAAATTCTTTCTCCAACTCTTCCTTGGAAACCTTTCGTTGCACCCATGTAAGAAATTCAGCCAGCTTCTGCTGAAACTCCTCCTTTTTGTCATTCCGGTAATGGAACCGATGCGCGGGTGTTTTCACTACTTTCTCTGCATGATAATAGAAATCCTCACTCACATGATTAGCTTCCGTGTAAGCTTGTTTAATGGATTCCCAGCCTCGGTGCGGACCGCCAAAAGCGACAGATACCCTTTGATTCAAATATTGATGCAAATGAGAGACGATCTGACTCCCGAGTGTCTGGCAAGCATATTCCGTATCCATTCTACTATGATTATTTTCCCAGGAAAGAAAACCAATAAAACGATTATCGGAGAGATCTGTAGCAACACCCTGGCCACAATTCATCACCGTTTCTTCGATTACATTTGTAATTGCATATTTCAAGATGTTTTGGTCAACCGCTGAATATTCGTGGCGGAAACTTTCATACAGATTCATTTCAACAATAAAACAGCAATAGTTAGCTTGAAAGAAATGGAACTGCATACGATTGGCGAAATCGGATGCCCGATGGGAAGGGATCTCACCTCTAATCAGCTCGTTAAAAAATTGCTTACGGACTCTATATTTATTTTCAAGAACGGATACGTTCAATGATTGAAATTCCTCTTCTTTTTTCTTAACCTCATCCCAAATTCCAGCTGCTTTATCCAAAGCTCGCTCCAAATCCGCTTCCCTGAGCGGAACCTTAACAATGTACTCCAACACGTTGGCATGAATAGCTCGCTGGGCATATTCAAAAGACGAATAGGCAGTCAAAAGAATGTATTGGGTATGAGGCAGCTCCGGCTTTAACTGCTCAATCATGGAAATGCCATCCATTCGCGGCATAACGATATCGGTTATTACGATATCCGGCTTAAGCCGTAAAATTTCCTCGATCCCCTTCTGCCCATTATTCGCTTTGCCCACCAAATGGAATCGCCCTTCCTTATGGGAGAGCTCGTTAAAAAATAGTTCCAATCTTTGGATGATTAGATCTTCATCATCAACGATGAAGCAGGTGTAGTCTCTCACCATCATGCATCTCCTTTGAACATACCTGCTGGAAATATTGCGCGGACACGGGTTATTTCATTCGGTATGCTAATGATCTGCAGCCCGAACTGTTCGCCGTAGTGAAGTCTTATTCGACCATGAATATTGTTTAACCCAATTCTTTTCCTTTTCAGCTCTAGATCACTCGGTTCTGAATCTAGAATATGCTTGATTCGATCCATTGGAATTCCTTCGCCTTGATCAACGACTTCGATCATAACGATGCCGCCCTGCTCGTAGGCATGAATAGTAATCGAACCTTCGATTCCCCCACCGTTATAGCCATGGAAGATACTATTCTCCACAATGGGTTGCAGCAGCATTCGAAATACGGGGAACTCCATTAATCCATCTTCGATATTCTCAATCAAGTGGAAGTACCTGTTATAACGGATGTTCTGGATCGCAATATAGTCCGCTACATTTTGCAATTCCTGACGTAATGAAACCTTCTCCGCAGCGTCGGCTACCCCGTATTCCAATATGGAAATGAGAGACCCGATCACCACATCAACTTTCTCTATTTGTCCCAGGCGTATAACATTGCTAATAGATCCAAGCGTGTTATACAAAAAATGAGGATTTATTTGCGATTGCAGCACTTGGATCTCCAGCTTCCGCTCAAGTTCGTTATGCAGCTCCGCTCGCCGAATCAGTTCCACAATTTGCTGCAGCATACGGTCGGAAGCTCGGGAAAGATCGCCGAATTCATCGTTTCGGTTTATCGTCATTGTCGTTGTCAGGTCGCCTTGCTCCACCCGCTTCATTTTTGTTTTGAGCGCATAGAGCGGATTTCTTATATATTTGGCAATAAAAAAGGAAATGAACAGACTTAAAAGAAGACCTGCGACTAGAAGCCCGATATAATAGGTTTCCAATCTGGATAACGCAGCTTCCAAGCGAGATTCATCGTTGATCGACAGGATGGACCAATTGAATTTCTCTGTCGATTTCTTGAGTATGGAGACCGGCTTGCCATCCTTGGTATGCAATTGAAGGCTTCTTCCTGTAGTATCAAGAATTTGTTCCGCCGACATGTCGCCGATTGTAAACGTATGATCTTGAATATTCAGGGGGCCTCTATTCTCTGAAAATCCGGCAATGATTTTGCCAGATGTAGTAATCAGGGCCAGATTCATTTGCTCTTCTTTATTAATCTTGAACAAGGTTTCTTCAATGGCATTGAGATCCAAATCAATCGCAATGGCCATAGGAGACGGAGAGCCATTCAGATATCGAACCATCGTAACGGTCCAGCCGGAATACTTGGATGTATAAGGATCACTGACAAAGGTAGTCCGTTTGTTCTTGTCAGCCGCATCAAACAACGGTTTTCTGTCCGCTAAGGGTTCATCAAAAATTCGCGTCAGCGTACTTCCGCCTAGAATGGATAAATCGCTATTGATCAAGTAAATGTTACTGACGTAATTACTATTGAGCTCATACAGCTCTCTTAATTGCTTTTTAATTACTTCCGTATTATTAATGTTTGCTTTCACCGATGTTTCGACCGAGAACAAGATCGTCTGGAAAGAGGAGAAATTAATCGTTAAATACTGGTCAACTTTGTCCAAGATTTGTTTTGTGTAATAAATATCATTGGTCCTTATTTCCTTTTGAACATAGCGGTAGGACAGTTGGCTTATCAAGATGATGCAGCTTAATACAAATGCAAACACGATAAAAAATAGTTTTAAAGGCAAGCTGATTCTTCTTCGCATCGGTCATCTTCCTTTTAACTCTGTATTAAACTAAGAATAGCATAGGACAACAAAGAGAGGGGCTATTAATCRCCTCTCTCTTCGTTTATTTACTTGATTAGGCCTGCTTCTTTAAATTGCTTGATTGCTGTATCCTTATATTTCTGCATGTCAAACTTCGTATCCAAGGTTTTGAGGAAATTATCCCAATTGGTAAGAGGGTCTTTGCCTGTCATGAATTTGACTAAGCTCTCATTAATGAAACGAGTGCGGTCAGCTGCCAAGGTATCGCTTGGGTCCGCCGTCAATAAATTTCCGGGCAAAGTAGGCCCCACATATTTCTGATTGTCCGTGAAAGCTTCTGCCGTCTTCGGATTCTGGAAGCTGAAGTACTCGGCATCATCGCCACGACGCGGCATTCTATAATGATCAACCCATAGATACTTTTCTTTCATATCCTTCGATAACTGAGATGTTTTGTTCTTGACCTTGCCATCCACGATATCCCAATGAATCCCTTTGATCCCGTATGCGAAATTCGGATAGGCTTCCTTGTCCGTAAAGAGATATTCCAGCATAGATAAGATCCGTATGATTTTGTCCTTATCCGCTTTCTTAGAAATGGCCCATGAATTGCCTTGGAATGATTTACTCTCCACGATTTGATCGCCGTAAGGCCCTTTCATTGGAGGAATGACGATCCATTCCGGTACCTCTCCGCTGATTTCTTTCATTTTCTGCTGATAATCTGGTTCCAGTCTGCGGGCATCTCTAATCATGAAGCCAACTTTACCTTTAAATAACTTTTGATCCAACAAATCGGGCGTATTCATCGTCACCCAGTCGGGGTCTACAACTTTGGCAACCATCATTTTATTGATGTAAGCGAGCGCTTCCTTCATTTTGGGATCGATAAACAGGAACACCGGTTTATTGTCTTTCACTTCAATGGCTGAGGGCGGATTGACGCCAAACATCCACATTAAGCTATCGAAGCCGTAGGTTTGCAAATTGCCTTCTTTATTCATACCGCCTATGAATC
>NZ_JBFTQB010000019.1:0-17144 GCF_056398785.1 Paenibacillus sp. 01T422
GTGTTATTTCCTCTGAGTTTTGCCCATCATTGGGAGAATTCGTCACTACCTTATACTCTTCCTGATAGAGTGGAATCACCTTCTCTTCAGGACCCGATACTCGCGAGGCTTTACGGGTGGATTCTGCCGGCTCCTTGGAGTCGAAACGATACGTGATTCTTGCTTTACTCATTCAATTCACTCCTCATAAAATGTATTTGGAAACGGACCCGCCGTCATCTTGTCCAAATCTTCTGTTACTAGATTATGATTGAGAGAATTGAAATATGTTTGGTTAAACAAAAAAGCTTAGTTAAATCCATGTTGGGGATCCAGCTAAGTTTGTTTGTGATCAGGATGTCCGGGCGTTGCCGTCTGCTGCCTTGTTACATCTGCCATACTTGGCATCTGAGGCTGTGAGGGGTAAGGAATATGTTGCGATAGCGTTCTATGTTGTAGTTTGTGCAACTATTTAGCTGAAATTAGGCCTAAGCACGCCCTATGTTGTACTTTGTACAACGATTTAAGCACGAAACTACTACAAATCCCTTTTTCGCAACAGATGGTTGTATTTTGTGCAACGAAAGACCCCTATCGTAGTCAGAACATGCCATTCTGTTGTATAAAATGCAACGTAGGCTCTCAACATTACTTCTGCCCAACAGTCCCTGTGCCACCTCAACTACTGTCTTCCCAGACCCATCACCCGTCACCGTCACCATCACTATCACCCATCACCCATCACCCATCACTCATCACTCATCACTCATCACAACATCACCCATCACCCATCACCCATCACCCATCACCCATCACCCATCACCGTCACCATCACCGTCATTCAAATTTTAACGGGAAATAGTGCTGTTAATTTCTTTATTTCTCCTGGTCTCAGGTGATTAGATGGAAATAACTCTGTTATTTCCCCCAGTTTCTCCAGAAATGAGGCGCAGCAACTGAAATAACTGTACAAACTCCATTTATTCCACCGAAGCCGCTTTAAACGCCATTTTTTACAGTAGAAATTCCCGTTATTCCGCCAAGGAACAAGATAAAGAGGAAGTTTCGCTTATTCCATAACATTAATACTTATAAATCAAAAAAAGACCGCCTCCAGCCAATTGGCTTACAGCGATCTTTCCACTAACCGTTCGTCTCGTATTTCTTGCGCAGTGACTTCGCTAAACCGTCAGCCGCTTTCCAGATATCCCCCGCACCCATGGTCAACACCAAATCACCTGGCTGCACATGTTCGATTAAATAGCCAAGAACTTCTTCCCTTGTGGCCATGTGCTGAACATTAGGATTGCTATTGCTCTTGATCAATTCAACCAGCTTAGCTGAATCTACTCCCTCTATCCGCTTCTCGCCTGCAGGAGAATAAATATCAGTAATAATAACCTCATCTGCCTCTTCAAAAGAACGGCTAAATTGCTCAAATAGATAATAGGTACGCGTATAGCGTTGAGGTTGGAAGACAGCAATGATCCGTTTGCCTGTTGCTTTGGCAGCAGATATCGTTGCTTGAATCTCAGTCGGGTGATGCGCATAGTCATCAATAACTAGGATGTTCTCTACTTCCCCGAGGACCTGGAATCTACGCTTTGCACCGCTGAACTCTTGAATAGCCTCAGCAATCTTGTTAAAAGGCAGTCCCGCTTCCAGGCATGTGATTAATGTCGCTAATGCGTTATACACGTTGTGCTTCCCTGGTACAGACAAGCTCACCTGCCCAAGCATCACACCTTTGCATTGAACGTTAAACGTAACCTTACGGTCGCCTAACGAAATATCGCTGGCTACATAGTCAGCACTATTATCTATCCCATACGTGATGACTTCGCTTTGAATGGTCGGAATCATTTCACGTAAGAACATATCATCCTGACAAACAATCGCTTTTCCACCAGGTCTCACTTGGCTGAGAAATTGCTTGTAAGCTTGCTTTAAGTTCTCGAAATCACCGTCATAGTTCTCTAAATGATCCGCTTCAATGTTATTTACTAGCGCAAGCGTTGGATGATATTGCAGGAAAGTACCATCGCTTTCATCGGCTTCCGCTACAACGAATTCACCTTTGCCTGCTTTGGCATTGCTGCCCACATTCATGATTTCGCCGCCGATAATATAAGTCGGGTCTGTACCACAAATTTCCATAACCAAAGCGATCATCGAGGAGGTCGTTGTTTTGCCGTGAGCTCCTGCAACCGCAATGCCTTTGCGTTCATTCATTAGTCTTGCTAGCATCTGTGAGCGGTGAATGACCGGAATATTTAATTCTTCCGCCGCTTGCATCTCCACATTATCTTTGGATAAGGCTGTCGAATAAACGACCAAATCAGCACCTGATACATTGCGAGCTTCATGCCCTATGAAAACTTGCGCACCCTTCGCTTTTAACTTTTCCGTTAACTCTTGGTGTGCTAGGTCGGAACCGGAAATCCGGTAACCCATTTCAAGCATGACTTTGGCAATAGCACTCATGCCGTATCCGCCGATGCCTATAAAATGTACGTGTTCTGCTTGACTCACGCCGTTCTCACCATCCTTTTTCAGAATCGGTTTGATAGGTAATCCAAGAACGAACATCAGAGATTAAATACAGCGTGCCGGATACGACCGCCAGATCATCCTGCTCAGTTCTGCTTGTAAGGATTTCTAATGCCCGCTTCCAATCGCGCTCAACCACGATATCCACCTGTCGGTCCATATCATGAAGAAGTTCACGTGCTAGCTCTGCGAGCATCTCGGCATCCCCTTTTTTATGAAAATCGGGTTCCGTAATGATAAGTGTATCCACCAATGGTAGTATATGCCTGAGGTAGCCCGTATGATTCTTTGTCGAAAGCATTCCCATCATCAGATTCAGCTTTCGGTAACTATAGACAGTTTGGAGCGCAGCAGCAAGTGTCGCGGCACCTTCAGGATTATGCGCACCATCGAGCAAAACACGAGGCTCGTTCGAAATCATCTCAAGCCGTCCAGGCCAGCGAGTCTCTTTCAGCCCTTTGTACAAATCTTCATCTTCCACGATGCATGCATAGTATTGACGAAGTACTTCCAGTGTCATCACGGCCACGGCGGCATTCTTCAACTGATGTTCACCGTTCAGTGAAATTGGCACGCCAGGGATCGGTCGGAATGGCCCCTTGAAATCAAAAGTCTGAAGATCCAACTGACTCGTTACATTCTCGTAATTGAATTGATCTCCAAGCGAATAAAGCGTCGCTTTCTTGGCTTTCGCCGTTTGTTCAATAACACTCCAGCCTTCATGAGGCTGGGCTGCTGTAATAACAGGCACACCGGCTTTAATAATGCCGGCTTTCTCCGCAGCTACTTTTTCGATGGTATCTCCCAGGATGTCCATATGGTCATGACCAACATTGGTAATGACGGTTACGACCGGATTCACGATATTCGTGCTATCCAGCCTTCCCCCCAAGCCTGTTTCCCATACTACGTAATCAGGATACGCCACCTTGCCGAAGTACATAATAGCGAGTGCTGTAGAGATTTCAAACATCGACGGAGCACCGAGTTCTGTTTCAGCAATTTCGTCAATAACAGGTTTCATGTCATTCACCAGTCTAAGCAGATCAGCATCTGGAATGTCCTCACCGTTCACTTGGATACGATTCGTATACTTTTCCAAATACGGGGACGTGAACGTCCCCACATCATACCCGCATGCCCGCAAGACAGAAGTTAAATAAGCGCAAGTGGAGCCCTTACCGTTCGTTCCCGCCACATGAATGAATTTCAATCTGCGTTCGGGGTGACCTAGCTTTTCCATCAACATTTGCATCCGTTGGAGTCCCGGTTTGATACCGAGTTTCTCCATCCGTCCAACAATCCAAGCGATCGCTTCTTGCGCGCTTTGGAAAGCTGCCGGATGGTTGTCTTTGAATTCGTTCATCGATCTCATCCTCATTTACTATATGAATCACCTTGTATACGTAACTAGGCAATCGTTGGTTTTATTGAAATTATCCCTTTAATTCCGCTAAACGAGCAATCACTTTATCCCGCTTATCCGCATAGTCAGCAAGTTTCGCCTTCTCTTCCTCAATCACTTTCGCAGGAGCCTTGGCTACAAAGCCCTCATTGCCCAGCTTTTTCTCAATACGTTCTACTTCCCCATGCAGGGATTGCAGCTCTTTATCCAAACGCACGAGTTCTTGGGCAATATCGATCAACCCAGCTAACGGCAAGAACATCTCAGCTCCTGTGATGATCGCCGTCATCGCTTTCTCTGGCGCGGCCATTCCAGCGTCGATTTGCAGCAAGGATGTGTTGGAGAAACGTTTCAGGTATTCTTCATTTCTTTGAAGGATACTTTGCATTTCACTGCTTGCCGGTTTGATCAGCAGTTCAACCTTTTTGCTCATCGGAACGTTCACTTCGGAGCGGATGTTACGAACGGACCGAATGGCATCCATCAGCAGCTCCATCTCACGAACAGCATCAGGCGATTCGAACGCCGGGTTCTCAGTCGGCCAGGAAGCAAGCGTAATGGTTTCACCTTCATGCGGCAGATGCTGCCAAATCTCTTCAGAAATGAACGGCATGAACGGATGGATCAAACGTTGTGTGCGGTCAAGCACGTAAGCCAGTACCGATTGCGTCTTCTTTTTCGCAGCTGCATCAGTCCCATATAAGCTCAATTTACTGAACTCAATATACCAGTCACACAGGTCATCCCAGATGAAATTATACAGCAAGCGGCCGGTTTCACCGAATTCGTAGCTGTCGATCAAGCGAGTAACATCACGAACGGTTTCGTTCAAACGATGCAGAATCCAGCGGTCTGCTGTGCCAAGTTCTCCTGTCAGGTCGATATCCTCAGCCTTAACGCCTTCGAGGTTCATCAGCGCAAAGCGGGATGCATTCCAGATCTTATTGGCAAAATTCCGAGCCTGCTCCACTCGCTCCCAACGGAAGCGAAGATCCTGTCCCGGCGTGCTGCTCGTAGATATCATATAACGCATAGCATCTGCGCCATATTTCTCAATTACTTCTAACGGGTCTACACCGTTGCCAAGCGATTTGGACATTTTACGGCCTTCGGAGTCGCGTACAAGTCCGTGCATCAACACATCTTTGAACGGAATTTGCTCCGTAAATTCAAGGGCAGTGAAAATCATTCGGGCTACCCAGAAATAGATAATATCATATCCTGTTACTAGAACATTCGTAGGGTAGAAGCGTTTAAGGTCTTCCGTATCATTCGGCCAGCCCAGTGTAGAGAACGGCCATAGAGCGGAGCTGAACCATGTATCAAGTACATCGTTATCTTGTTTGAGATTCGTGCTTTGGCAGTGTGTACAAGCTGAAGCGTCCTCAAGGGATACCGTAATTTGACCGCAATCTGCGCAATGCCAAGCTGGAATGCGGTGTCCCCACCAGAGCTGACGGGAGATACACCAGTCACGAACATTTTCAATCCAGTTCAAATAAATCTTCTCAAAACGATCGGGTACGAAGTTAACGCCTTTGCCTGATTTCTGCGCATCGATCGCTTGATCTGCAAGCGGCTGCATCTTCACGAACCACTGTGTGGACAAGTACGGCTCGACTACGGCACCACTGCGCTCACTGTGACCTACTTGGTGAACGTGCTCTTCAATTTTGATCAGAACACCTTGTTCTTTCAGATCAGCAATGATTTGCTTGCGGCATTCGAAACGATCTTGGCCTTGGTACGGGCCTGCATTGGCATTCATCGTGCCGGTTTCATCCATAACAAGAATTTGCGGCAGATCATGGCGTTTCCCTACTTCGAAATCGTTCGGATCGTGAGCAGGTGTAATTTTAACCGCGCCGCTTCCGAATTCCTTCTCAACATACTCATCCGCAATAACCGGAATCTCGCGATTTACAATTGGAAGCAGCAACTTCTTGCCGATCAAATGCTGATAGCGCTCATCCTTCGGATGTACAGCAACCGCCGTATCCCCAAGCATCGTCTCAGGACGCGTTGTAGCGACAACGATGGCATCCAGGCCATCTGTCGTTTTGTACGACAAATGATAAAGCGCCCCTTGAACCTCTTTATATTCAACTTCAATGTCAGATAACGCTGTGCGAGCTGCAGGGTCCCAGTTAATAATATAGTTGCCGCGGTAAATAAGTCCTTTTTCATACAAGCTAACGAAAACTTCACGAACGGCTTTCGACAACCCCTCATCCAGCGTGAAACGCTCACGTGAATAGTCCAAAGAAAAGCCCATTTTGGCCCACTGCTCGCGAATTGTGTTCGCATATTGCTCTTTCCATTCCCATACTTTCTCAAGGAATTTCTCGCGTCCCAGATCATACCGGGATTGGCCATCCTCGCGGAGCTTTTGTTCAACTTTGGTTTGTGTCGCAATACCTGCATGGTCAGATCCTGGAAGCCAAAGTGTGTCAAAACCCTGCATCCGCTTCGTACGAACCAAGATATCTTGCAGTGTGAAATCAAGCGCATGCCCGATGTGCAGCATCCCCGTAACGTTCGGAGGCGGGATCACAATCGTGTAAGTTTCCGCGTYTGGACGACCGCCCGCTTTGAAAAACTCATTTTTAATCCAGTAATCGTACCACTTTCGCTCCGCTTCTTTGGGGTCGTACGTGGTAGGCATTTGCAATTGCTCTTTGATTTCATTCGCTTCGGTCATAAGATTACCTCCATTACTTTTATCTCTGTTAAATAGGCTTTGGGGCCTGAAATTAAGCTCATCTACTTGGTTAAAAATCAAACAAAAAAAGCCCTCCGCCCGCAAAGGACGAAAGGCTTGCTTCCGTGGTACCACCTTTATTCCGCGCAGCTTCAAATAGGAAGCGCGTGGCTCTCAAACAGATAACGGCTGCGGCCGGCAAATGCTAAGCGAGCTACTCCGCGGATCGCGGGCGCTTACCGTCACATTCACAACTCCAGGGCGACTTCGTTCGGTTGCTTCCTATGGAACCTTTCAGCGCTACAGTTCCACTCTCTGAAGGGCATTCCGCCTACTACTCCCTATCAACGTTTCCAATATTACTCAAAAAGGATTACATCATATGATAACGAACATTTGAAATAGAGTCAATATATCATTCAAGTATTACCGTTTATGAGTAAAATATGCCGCTTTCAAAAAAGATGTTCCGGAATAGATTAAGAGCCTCCAGCCGTAAAAACGGCCAAAGGCTCTTGTCTATGTATCCCGTTCATTATCTGGGCAGATAAATAACCTGCCCTACTGAAATCTCCTGATCGCCGAGCCTGTTCAATAGCTGTAGCTCACGCGGGTTGATCTGATAGCGCTTGGCGATCGTCTCTAACGTTTCTTCTTTCTGCACGATGCACATTTTCAGCTTTCTAAATTCTTGCGAATTCGTTTGGTTTTGAAGAAACAGACGCTTCCACTCAACGGCATCTATCCGCGACTCCTCGGCAAGAGCAGCTTGCGCTTCTTCTTCAGCCCGCCTCTTGTCCGTGAGGTAAGAGCCCGCTTTCGAGAGTAACGACTTGAGACCATACGGATTGAGGTCAACAGCCTCATTGGCCTTCTTGCCAAACGCAACTTTGAGATCCTTTTTCTCTTCCGTAACCACCGTACTGTCCGAATGGGGGGTCACCTTCAATTCAGTTTGCTCAATTTCTACAACGGCTGAACCGTCGTCATCATAGTCGTCTTCCTGTATAGACGTAGGTGTTGGCTGAAAAGAAGACTCAAGAACGGGCTCTTCATTCATTTGCATTGGCATTTGTGTTGTCATTGGTGTAGGTATTGGCATTGGCGTAGGCTCTGGTTGAACCATTGGCTGCTGAAACTGGGGAGTTGGCTGCATATCGGGCATTGGAATCGGTTGAATCGACGGATTTTCTTGAATCGGCTGAACCGGATAGGTGGCAGGCGGCTCGTACCGTGGGAAATTAATCTCATGCACGAACGTAACTTCCTCTTCCTCCCGCCAGCTCTCGACCGGAGCGGAAACAATTTCGACGCCCTGCAGGGATAACACACCAGTTACATTCAAACTTCTCGCTGATAATAAATCGATGTCGAAATTCTCAATATCCACTTGAATATCCTCTACGCGATGAATGCGATTTAGGGGCAATGTGATCTCTACTGGAATCAAATGTTCAAGTTGTCTCGGGGCTCCCCCTTCTTCGCTGGCATAATTGCCAGTAAGCAGCAAATTCCCTTTAAGTATCGCCTGATCATCCAAAGTAAGCACCTGAATGTGAGGAACCAATTCTACATCATTCAACTCTTGTATCCCCGCCAAATCTTCCTGCAAATGAACACGCTCGTAGATATCGAATCTCAGACCTGGTTGTTGTTCAGACACCGGATTAATCCTCCCTTCCATCAAACCCGGATGCCGAAGGCATTCTCGGATTGCTGGTCCATTTACTTGTTTGTCTTTCTAAGTATATGGGTGGTAAGGGCGAGGCATGACTACATTTTTGTTGTCGCCTCGACTTTGTCCAACAATTGCTGGAAATCAAGCGGCAGTGGCGCATGAACCTCTATCTGCTTCTGCGAAATAGGATGGTCGAACGTAAGCTTCTCCCCATGCAGGGCCTGGCGATGAAACAAGCGCGCAGAACCACCGTACAAGACGTCGCCAATTAGCGGATGTCTTAAGTGACTTAAATGTACCCGAATCTGGTGTGTGCGGCCTGTTTCCAGCTCCAGCTCCACAAGTGCAGCATTGTTCAATTGGCGGAGCACACGATAGTGCGTCACTGCTTGATCGCCACCCGCAGTTACTCTGCGCTTGCCAGAATGATAGCGGTCTTTGCCGATAGGTGCATCTATAGTTCCTTGCTTTTCTTTGAATACTCCTTCTGCTAGAGCCACATATTGACGATCGATCAGCTTATCGCGCATAGCTTCATCAAGCAGAACATGGGCCCATTCATTTTTGGCATATAAAACAGCGCCTGTCGTATCTTGATCTAAACGATGGATATGCCGCACGGCGCACGCTTGCCCGGTAGATTCATAATAATAGGCGACGGCTGAAGCCAGCGTACCACCTTGACCTGCTTCCGAAGGATGTACAGACATGCCTGCCGGTTTATTGACGACAAGGCAGAAATCGTCCTCAAACAGGACATCAACGTCGTGGCGKTCAGCATTGAATGCTGCCTTTTCGTTCGCAAACACATGAAGCTTTACCAGATTGTCTTCCACGCGGATACGCCCTTGGGAGGCTAAGCGCAGAAAGTACTTGCGCGGAACCGGCAGTAAAGCTGCCATTTCATCTACAGCACCGGGCCTCAAAGGTTTCCATGTCTCACTCGGAAGAGGAAGTTCCAGCCATTCTCCACTGCGTTTCCACACGGTCATGAACGTGTCCCTCTATGAAAAGAAATTACGATGGCCAGTAAAATCAGTAGAAACAGGAAAGTCAAAGCCATTAAGTCTATGGGAAAATCAAAAAAATAATAGCGTTTCATGGATCAAAAACTCCTTAAGGATATTGGATGACGTACATTTTATTTTAACAATTACCAATATCAATTGCATGCTAAAATATGATAATATAACTCTAGTATTGATTTTTTTCGACATTGAATCATCAAATAGAATACTAGAGCAGGAGAGGAACAACTTGGGTAGTTCAATTTTAGAACATTTTCGCAGCTACAGTTGGTTGAAGCGCACTTTACTTGTTATAGCTGTATGTACATTCCTTAGTTCAAGCTTTTTATTTCTGACCCCACCCGGGACATTTATTCGAGAGTATTTAGCCAAGACGGTTATTACTACACAACATCGAGATTGGGCCTGGATTTTCGTAGGGGCACAACGTAGAGACCAGATGGTTCTTGAAATGCAAAATTTAACTGAGGTTAACTCGGTAGAAAAACAAGATTTGCAGGCCGTTCAGTTTAATACGAAACGTTCTATTGAAAGCCTTGTGAAGGTCGAAGATATTTCCGGTCAATTCTGGAAAGGTAAAAAGATGTACGTCTATGATCCGCGCACGATTCGTGTCGTCGTTCCTGATAAGCAAGGTGAAGGCGAGAGAATCACCTCGATGGTTCAGCGCACAGGCGCTGTCGCAGGTGTCAACGGCGGCGGATTTAACGATCCGGACGGTCTAGGAAATGGATTTGCCCCAATTGGAGCTATTATGTCCGGTGGAGAAATTCTTTATACGGACCAAGAAGGCAGCATTCCTCAGCATATTGTAGGGTTTACCAAAGAAGGAACACTCATTATCGGAAAATATACGATTGATGATCTCTTGAAACTTGGCGTTACAGATGCGGTTTCATTCTATCCCCGTGTTATCGCAAACGGCAAACCACTCATTACAAGCGGTGATGGTGGCTGGGGACGTGCTCCTCGTACGGCTGTAGGCCAAAAAGCTGACGGTACCGTTATTTTCATCGTCATCGACGGCCGCCAAACCCAAAGTGTGGGTGCAACACTGAAGGAAGTACAGGATATGTTCCTGGCAGATGGCGTTATTAATGCAGGCTTCCTGGATGGCGGAGCATCCTCCGAATTGGTTTACAACGACGAGTTGATTACGAAGCCTTCCAGCCGTTATGGTGAGCGCCGCTTGCCGTCAGCTTTCCTTGTTTTCGATCATCCGGATGAAGTGAAAGTGAAGAACGTTTGGGCAGGACTTACAAACATCGATCCAGGTGGTGCTTATGATCACCCTGATTTCTTGAAAGAGCAAGCTGAAATCAAAGCACATCCGCCAAAAGCAACACCGAAACCAACAGCGACTCCAACACCGTCTCAAAAGCCTGAATCCAGTAGTGATCCAGTCAAGAATGGCGGTACAACACAGAACCCTTCAGAATCAGATAACGGTTCTGGCAAACCAAATCCGACGGGGAAACCACAAACTTCACCGACGACATCACCAACATTAACACCAACACCAACGCCGACCCCACCAGCATCATCGGCAACCCCGACTCCTACACCGGGAACAGGCGGCGGCACAACAGGTTCCGGGGGCTCCTCAGCAGGAGCTTCCGCAACACCAAAACCGAGCGCGACACCAACGCCGAGCTCGAACACAACGCAAGGCCAGCAGGGCAACAGTAACAGTAATGATACAAACCCTACTCAGCCTGTGACTAGCAGCAATCCAGTGAAATAAAAGGTTACATAGGACTACCAAAGAGGCTGTATCCGAAGTCATCGATCGTAGATGACTCAGATACAGCCTCTTTGGTCATACGTGCCTAGACTTTACAGTCTCTTCAGCGCCTCGCGATGAGCCTCAATCGTCGCCGCGATATCTTCATCACTATGAGCCGTGGATACGAACATCCCTTCAAACTGCGAAGGCGCAACCGAAACGCCTAAATCAAGCAAATGTCCAAAGTAGGCATTAAATTTAGCTAAATCCGACGTTTTGGCCGTCTCATAATTCGTGACCTTCGTCTCAGTAAAGAACGGACAAATCATCGATCCTACGCGATTAATCGTGCTTGCTACACCGAATTCAGCCGCGTTGCGTATAAATCCTGCTTCCAGCATTGCAGATTTACGCTCCAGCTCCTCATAGACATTCGGCTCGCCCAATAGCGACAATGTAGCATAACCTGCTGCCATGGCCAGTGGATTACCGGACAAAGTGCCCGCTTGGTAGATCGGACCAGCCGGAGCCATTTGCTCCATAATGTCCAGACGGCCTCCATAAGCGCCTACAGGAAGTCCGCCACCGATTACTTTACCCAGACAAGTTAAGTCCGGTTTAACGCCGTACAGGCCTTGTGCGCAGTTCTTATGCACGCGGAAGCCTGTCATCACTTCATCAAAGATGAGCAAAGATCCATATTGCTTTGTAATTTCACGTAGTCCTTCCAAGAACCCCGGAGCTGGAGGAACAACACCCATGTTCCCCGCAATCGGTTCAACGATCAGAGCGGCGATTTCTTCACCGAACTTCTCAAACACCAATTTCACAGCATCCAGATCATTATAAGGCACCGTTATCGTATTGCTAGCCACGCTGCTAGGAACTCCAGGACTATCAGGCAAGCCCAGCGTAGCCACACCGGAACCTGCTTTGATCAGCAACGCGTCCGCATGACCATGGTAGCTTCCTTCGAATTTAACGATCTTGTCGCGTTTCGTAAAGCCACGAGCCAATCGCAATGCGCTCATCGTCGCTTCTGTACCTGAATTCACCATACGAACCATGTCGATAGACGGCACTCGATCGATGACCATCTGCGCCATTTGCGTCTCCAAAAGCGTCGGAGCACCAAAGCTCGTCCCCTTCTCAGCAGTCGTTTTAATAGCTTCCAGCACGGCCGGATGTGCATGCCCTACGATAAGCGGTCCCCAGGAGCCTACATAATCAATAAACGTGTTGCCGTCGATATCCGTAACGCGGGATCCAACACCTTTCTCCATAAACAACGGTGTAAGTCCAACCGATTTAAAGGCGCGAACAGGACTATTAACGCCACCGGGAATGACCTTCTTGGATTCTTGAAAAGCGGCTGAAGAGCGCGTGTCGATTCTGCTCGAATTTTCCATAATTTAATACCCCCCGTTAAACTTTATGTGCTAAAATATTGACATTATACCTATAAAAAGGCGGTACCTAACATGCTTGATTATATTAAAAAAGTCCCTTTATTCGCCCGGCTAAATGAAAATCAGCAGAACGCACTCGCACAGATTTGCATAAGACGCTCTTATAAAGGGAATACCGTCCTTTTTTCCGAAAAAGAAATCGGCAACGTTTTTTATATGGTTGTCAGCGGGTCTGTCAAAATCTTCACAACCGGCGGCTCCGGCGAGGAGAAAATACTGTCCATCTGCAAATCGGGCGAGAGCTTTGGCGAGCTGTCTCTGATCGACGGCAAGCCGCGTTCAGCCTCAGCGCAAACCCTAGAAGACTGTGTGCTGCTATCAATGACAGCACATAACTTCCTGGAACTGCTGCGCAATCATTTTGACATTACTTTAGTCATCATGCAAGAACTTAGCAATCGGCTGCGTGATACGAACCAACAGGTGCATGATTTGACCTTTCTAGATGCTAGAACACGAGTCATCAAAAGCTTGATTACAATGGCCAACAAACATGGCATTCGCTCAGAGAACAAGATCACCATTAAGCTCGTGCTTAATTTCGATGAAATTTCGCAGCTCGCTGGCGTGCAGAAAGTGATCCTCATGCAAGTTATTCGCGATTTAGAGGAAAAACAAATCTTGGCCATCTCCCCTTCTGATTTCAAGTTGGATCTGGCCAAGCTGCGTTAGACGGAGACGGATGCTACTGCTGGCCCCTTGGTGGATTGATGAATAATACGGTCTGCAAGCTGCCAGGCAACCTCTTTCCCCTGCCTGATGCAATCTGGAAGCCCAACGCCATGGAAGCCTGCGCCAGTTACCAATACCTGCGGCATTGCGGCATCCAGCTCTTCCCGGAAGCGCGCAATCTGCTCTAGATGGCCCACAGGGTATTGCGGCATCGAATGGTTAAGACGCGTTACCTCTGTGAACAGCGGCTCAGCTGTCAAGCCAAGCAAGTTGCGCAGATCATGACGCGCTTTACTGATCAGCTGCTCATCTGACCACGCAGGCCATTCCTGCTCGCCTGAACGGCCGATGTAGCAGCGCAGCAGCACTTTGCCTTCTGGAGCCGTGTGGAGCCATTTGGCAGAGGTTAACGTGCACGCTGTGATCGTGCTGCCCTCATTTCTCGGAACTAGAAAACCCGAGGCATCCAGTTCAAAGGGGATATCTTTCCGGTCAAACGCCATGATGACATTCGCCACGGAAATGTAATCAATTTTCTTCAATTCGCTTGCTGCAGGGAAATGACCCAACATTTGGGCAGCCTGATAGGTCGGCGACGTTAGAATCACGCCATCGACGATTTCACTGCTGCCATCTTCGAATTTGACCTCTGCCTGCTGTCCTACCTGACGAACAGAAGCAACCCCTAACCCCGTGCGCAGATCCGCTGAATCAAGTGCTGCCACTAGGCCAGCAACGAGCGTTTTGAGCCCTTTCTTGAACGTTACGAAGACCGAATTACGAATTGCCGCAGGCAAATGCGCGGTTTCTTCAGGAACGTTTTTGCGGCTCGCCATCATCCCGAGGATTAAGCTTCGATGCTTCTGCTCCATCATTCGGAATTGAGGGAACGTTGATTTCAAGCTGAGATTGAACGTATCTCCCGCATAGATCCCCGCCAGCAGCGGTTCCACAATACGCTCCAATACTTCTTTGCCTAGTCGGCGTTCCAAAAAGTGCCCTAAAGACTCATCGTTCGTTATTTCACTTTTCGGTAAGATCAGATCTAATGCTGCCCGAACTTTGCCCAATGGAGAGATGAGACCTGTCTTCATGAACGGTGTCATTTGTGTGGGAATACCAAGTACTAGACCCGGAGGCATACGATGCAGTTTCCCCTGACGCACAATATAAGTCTTTTTGGCCTTAGGATTCGTGCCAGTAAGCTCCTGCTCAAGTCCGAGATCATACGCCAGATCAATAATAGGCCGCTTCCGGGCAAGAAAGGAGTCAGGCCCCTTTTCAATAACGAAGCCCTCTTTCTCGATCGTGCGAATTTTCCCGCCAAACGTCGGCGACTTCTCCACCACAGAAATCCGAAATGGCACACCTTCTGCTTCCAAACGTTTCTTTAAATAAAATGCAGCACTAAGCCCTGTTATCCCCCCGCCAACGATCATGTAGTGAGGTATAGGGGTGCTCATGACTGTCTACTTTCTTCCTGCCATTTGGTATAAACAACATCGCTGAGTGTTTGCATATATAATGGGTCCGTATTAAGTGATTCCGTTCGTTCTAAATGCAGGCCCAGCTCCTTAGCCAAAGCTTGCGCTTCAATATCAATATCGTAAAGAACCTCCAAATGATCGGAAACAAATCCGATTGGGCAGAGCAGAACGTTCTTCACGCCTTCCTCTTTATGAATTTGCTTAAGAACATCCAAGATGTCAGGCCCAAGCCACGGCATTGCCGTTTGGCCTGCGCTTTGCCAGCCGAATTGCCAATTCGCCAACTGGGTGCGTTCAGCGATAACCTTGGATGTCGCGAGCAATTGATCCGGGTACGGATCTTTCATTTCTAGAATTTTCTCAGGCAAACTATGTGCTGTAAAAATAACGCGGACGTCACTCTTTTCTACATCAGCGAACTTCGTAAGCGCCTTATCTACCCGAGTGCTTAGAGCATCGATCAATTTAGCATGAAGGTGGTAATCCAGTACGAAGCTCATGCTAAGTCCTAGCGCCTCCGCCTTATCCTTCGCTCTTTTCACATAGCCACCGACGCTCATCGTCGAATAGTGAGGCGCCAGAACGACACCTACAGCCTCTGTGATCCCATCTTTGACCATTTGCTCTACACCATCTTCTACGTACGGCTGAGCATGCTTCAGGCCTTGATAGCACACAAATTCAACTTCCGGATGCTCGGCGCGTAAAGTGTCCTCGAGACCTTTTACCTGCTTATTCGTATTTTCACGCAGCGGAAAGAATCCGCCCACAATCGCTTCATACCGGGCAGTTAATTCGTGCAGCTGCTCAGGTGTAGGCGGATGCCCGCGTCTAATATGCGTGTAATACGCTTCCACCTGATCAAGGCTTTCCGGGGTCCCGTAGGACATAACTAATACACCAACGCGACGTTTGGTCATCCTAAACACCACTCTTTTCTGCTTGTTGAGTTAACACGGAATGCGAGTACGCATGAATGAATGCCGTCAAATCTTTGAGTTTTTCCAGCGACGCTTCCGGGAATAAGCCATGGCCAAGGTTGAAAATATAACCAGGTTTCTTCATTCCCTCATCCATGATGGCTTTCGCTTGCTGCTCAATGACAGGCATTGGAGCCGTTAAAATATATGGATCCAGATTGCCTTGCACCGCGAAGCGCTCGCCCACCCGCTCACGTCCTACCGAGATTGGAATACGCCAATCCAAACCAATGACATCCGCTTGCAGATTATGCAAATAAGGAAGTAATTCGCCTGAGCTTACGCCAGGGAAATAGATTTTCGGCTCCTTCAAGTGGGAAAGCTCCTTGAAAATCCGTTCCATTGTAGGCAGTACATACAATTGGAAATCTGCAGGAGATAGCGCGCCTACCCAGCTATCAAATACTTGAACAGCCTTCGCACCTGCGGCAATATGGGCTTTCAAATAGGTAATCACCATGTCGCCAAGTTTGTCCATCAACGCAAACCAAACGGCAGGTTCGGAATACATAAGCTGCTTCGTGCGAATGTAGCTCTTGGACGGCTTCCCTTCGATCAAGTAGCTGGCAATCGTAAATGGTGCACCAGCGAATGAAATGAGGGGAACTTCAAGCTCTTTATCTAAAATGCGAATCGTCTCAATGATGTGCGACAGATCCTTATCCACATCAATTGGACGCAAACGTGCAACATCCTGCGCCGTCCGAACCGGGGTATGAATAACAGGCCCAACATCCTTGACAATATCAAAATCAATCCCAAGCGAAGCAACGGGATTCATAATGTCTGAATATAAAATTGCCGCATCAACACCAAGCTTCTTAATGGGCATCAACGTAACTTCTGCAGCAAGCTCCGGCTGTTTACAAATCTCAAGCAACGTATACTTTTCTTTAATTTTCCGATAATCCGGATCGTAACGACCGGCCTGACGCATATACCATACCGGCAGAGTATGTACCTGTTCTTTCCGGCACGCTTTAATAAAATTGTCGTTGTAGCTCATGAGGCACCTTCCTCTGGTTTCCATCTATTCTCATTCATTATGCCCTAATTATACCCCTGTCACAACCGACGTAAGCTTACGTTTTGCGACAAATGTATGACAAAAGAACCATCCGCGTCTAGATGTGGCAGCGCTCCAATTTCCTCGGGAAACTGCTCAGCTGTGCCTTCTAGGGTGAATGGTTCTGACTTTTTAAATTAGCTGTTTTTCAAATAACGGGCAATATCTTTGGCAAAGTACGTCAGGATAATATCAGCACCAGCGCGCTTGAAGCTCAGCATGGTCTCCATAACGATTGCCTCTTCATTAACCCAACCTTGCAAGGCAGCGGCTTTAATCATCGAGTATTCGGCACTCACATTATAAGCCACGACTGGCAGGTCGAAATTATCTTTGAGCATACGGATGATGTCCATGTAAGCAAGAGCCGGCTTCACCATTAAGAAGTCAGCGCCTTCTACAA
>NZ_JBFTQB010000020.1:0-20382 GCF_056398785.1 Paenibacillus sp. 01T422
AGCGAGGACTCCGCTAAGGCTCCAGTTAAAGGAACTATTCTAGCCGCATAGAGTCCTCTATTCGGAGGAAATCGAGCTATTTCCTCTTTGAGCGGAACTGTGGRGTCTTATTTGGCCGTCGAGGCACGATTATCGTGCAAAGTGGACCAAATAGTGGCCGGTAGTTCCACTTGCAGAGGGAACTTGTCTGTTTTGAGGGGAATAGCGTCCTCTAGTTCCCCGTGAATGAGCCACCTAGTCTCTTACGTCGGCAGAAACAAATAAAAAGCCTGACAAGTCAATCTGTCAGTCTCAGTATTAGCTACTTTACCAATCCCACACATTCTCATCAACCAATTCACCCTGCAGCTAACTTCCACCTCACCCGCCAGGAACAAATTACAAAAACCTAGCGAGGACTCCGCTAAGGCTCCAGTTAAAGGAACTATTCTAGCCGCATAGAGTCCTCTATTCGGAGGAAATCGAGCGATTTCCTCTTTGAGCGGAACTGTGGGGTCTTATTTGACCGCCGGGGCACGATTATCGTGCAAGGTGGGCAAAATAGCGGCCCGTAGTTCCACTTGCAGAGGGAATCGGCCCTTTTGAGGGGAATAGCGTCCTCTAGTTCCCCATGAATGAGCCGCCAGTCTCTTGCGTCGGCAGAAGCAAATAAAGAGCAGCCCGTCCCCGTCATTTTCGGAATATAACTGTTTCTTGAACAAAAATAACGGTTTTTTATTTGGTAAATAAAAAATACACAATGTATCATTTGAGAGGTAGTGAGAAACATGGACGAAGCATCATCAAGCTCGTTATTTACGACGAAAGGAGGCCGAGAATAACCAAAAAGATCTATTCCATGATGTAATTGTAGGGGATAAGTGGGGATGAGTTGGATGCGCTTTCAAGGAACGTCACAAAAAAAGTTGAAATAATGAATGTTTATATCTACATAACCTTCAGTTACGGCATATATTGACTTTACGCCGAAAGTCCTGGGTCGAAGTATTCCTTTAGTCGTAACGACTCACATCTTTCGACAAAAGCTGATAAAAAGAAACATATTGTATCGTGAAATATATCATTTTCTGATAAAATCGCGACATATCTCCCATAAGGAAGGTGACAAAAAGCATGGCGAACAATAAATTCAGCTTCACCAAGAAAGCGCTTACTATAACAGCTGGCTGCATGGTGATGTTCAGCAGCATGGTCGGAACAGCAGCAGCCAATGAACAATCAAGCAATCAGGGGACGACGTCAGGCGTCCAATTGGAATATTTGGATCGTGGCTTGGCGGCCGTTGTCAAAGGAAATGGTGTGTTTCTCAGTTGGAGGCTGCTTGGCAATGAGGTAACAGGTTACTCCAGCACGGGATTAACGGGGACAAACTTTAATTTGTATAGAGATGGTGCGAAGATTGCCACGATCAGCGATAGTACGAATTATTTGGATAACACAGGAACAGCTTCATCGCACTATTACGTAGCTGCGGTCGCTAATGGAAATGAAGTGGATAAAAGCGCCACTGTTACACCATGGGGCAGCGGTTACTACGATTTGCCATTGAAAAAGCCAGCAGATGGCGTGACGCCAAAAGGCGAAGCCTACACCTACAAAGCAAATGACATGAGTGTTGGCGATGTTGATGGAGATGGCCAATACGAATATTTCGTCAAATGGGACCCGTCCAATTCCAAAGACGTCTCTCAAAAAGGGTATACAGGCAACGTATATGTAGATTGCTACAAGTTTGACGGGACGTTATTGTACCGAATTGATCTTGGGGTCAATATTCGAGCTGGCGCACATTATACGCAATTCATGGTCTATGATTTCGATGGTGACGGAAAGTCAGAGATGATGTTCAAAACAGCGCCAGGTACGAAGGTGACCAAGTACGATGCTCAAGGAAATGTGACATCCACGAATTACATCACGATGCCGGGCGAAGATATTGCCAAAGGTTACTCCAATACGGACGATTACCGGTTGAGTGCTGAAGGCTACTACGATCATGTGGTGAACATGTTCATGAATTGGGATAAGCATCCAGAGGTGCTTAACGGTTCATGGCCCAAAACCTTGGAAGAATGCTTCGGCATCGCCAAAAAGTACTCTTATCCGCTTTCTGAAGGGGATGCCAAGCTTTTAGCCGATTATTTTATTGACGTGTATGCCCCAAGTCGTAGCACAAATAACAAATTACGCGAATTTGAAGGATTTGTTGTAGATGGTCCAGAGTATTTATCGGTGTTTGAAGGTGCGTCAGGCAAAGAAATGGAGACCATCCAATACAAGCCATGGCGTGAAGATGACGGACTGATGTGGGGGGATTACGCGCTCGGAAGAATCGAGCCAGCCAACCGAGTGGACCGATTCTTAGCCGGTGTGTCCTATCTGGATGGTCAGAACCCCTATGCGATCATTGCCAGAGGTTACTATACGAGAAGTACCATCGTGTCGTACCGCTGGAATGGTAAACATTTGGAGGAGTACTGGTTCGTAGACAGCGGATGGGTGAAAATGACGAATCCGTTCAATGATACCCCTCACGGTAGAGAGGGCTCCAATCCTGCTTATGCAACACTAACAACGCAGGGAGCTCACTCCTTGACAAGCGCTGATGTGGACGGGGACGGCAAGCAAGAGATTGTATACGGTTCCTCGACGATTGATCATGACGGCAAATTGTTGTACAGCTCCGGAGATACGATTGCTTCAGGACCGAATGCAGGGAACTATGCGCTGCTCGGCCATGGAGATGCGCTTCACGTCACTGACATTAACCCTGATCGCCCTGGCTTAGAGATTTTCATGGTTCACGAAGGTGCGACAGGTGTACCTTACGGTTACTCTTTCCGTGATGCCAAGACAGGGGAAACTATCTATGGCGCATACACAGGGAAAGACACAGGCCGTGGCATGATCGGCGACGTAGATACAACCAAAAGAGGTATCGAAACGTGGGCTACTGCCCTTCGAATGGCTGATGGCACAACATTAGGAACTTCCATGCCAGGCACAAACATGAGCATCAAATGGGCTGGCAACATGACAACGCAAATTGTGAATGGTGCAGAAGGCTCAACGCCAACGATTGATGTTTGGGGTGGGGCTAGAGCACTGACGGCGACAGGCACGACGACAAATAACTCCACGAAAGGGAACCCATCCCTTGTTGCTGATATTTTTGGCGATTGGCGTGAGGAGTTACTCGTTCGTAAGACAGACAGTTCAGCAATTCGAATTTATATGAGCACGGATGTAACGAATCATAAAATCTACACGTTAATGCATGATCCACAATACCGTGCTGAGATTGCAAGACAGAATACAGCATATAATCAGCCAGCGTATACGAGCTTTTATTTTGCCTCAGATACAGATTGGTCCAAGGTTCCGATTCCTAACTTGAAGCCGTTTACATCTGGCGCTTCCTTAAGCGGGCCTGATACTGTCACGCCAGGGCAATCTTTCAATGTTACTTACGGCCTGGAACATGTTTCCACGGAAGTAGTGGCAGAGGATATCACCATAGATGTGGATACATCCAAGTTGGATATTAACAATACGCCTCCTGTTTCGTTGGATGAAGACACTTTCAAAGTCGTTGATTACAAATTAACACCTGGCAAGCTTCGCATTCTTGGCGTTCATTTCGGTGACAAACAAGCGCGTCCGAACGGTCCGCTTTTCTCCATCGGCTTGACGGCCAAATCCTCCGTGCAATCCGGCGTAGGAACTGCAGCTGTTTCAGCACTAACAGTTGCTAACGGTGAAGGCACTGAGCAGCAGTTGCAGGGCGGTTCGTACGCTGTGCAAATTGGCTCCGGAGACAAAACACAGTTGAATGCTCTAATTGCTGAAGCACAAGGAGTCATTAGCAGCGCTGTTGAAGGCGGCCATGTTGGAGAGTATCCTTCCGGCTCCAAAGCGATTCTGCAAGCTGCTATTGATAAAGCGATTCTGGCAGCGAATGATCCGACTATTGGTCAAGAGCTTATTAATCAAGCGATTGCTGAGCTTACAGTCAAACTTCAAACTTTCCGTCAATCCGTGGTTACGAAGGTTGTTGGTGACTATACGAATGATGGCAAAACAAGTATTGGCGACTTGGCGCTTATGGTTAAAGCGTACGGTAAAACGGATGCCAGCCCAGATTGGAATGAATGGAAACAATTTGATATCAATAACGATAGAGTGATTGATATCGTCGATCTTTCCGCACTTGCTCAGCTGATTATTAATGAGGACTTTTAAGCTGGATTTTAGTTAACTTAACGGGTGGGAAGGCAGCAAGTATGCTGCTTTCCTCCCCGTATCCATTCACATCACAGAGAGGACGGAGGCTATGTTGAACAAGAGAGGGTTGTTATTCGTTTTATGCTTACTTCTGTGCATCGCATTTATTCCGGTACAAGCCATGGCGGCTGAGTCTGCCAGCTATTCCATATCAGTTACGAGTAATCAAATCCAAGAAACCCAAGTCGGGAGTCAAGTGAGAGTTGTTGTAAAAGGCACGCATGTGACAGACCTTTATGGCTACGAAATTCGATTGTCTTATGATACGGAGCATTTGCGTTTTATAAAAGGAACGAGTCCGATGAACGGATTTTCTGTTCCAGCAATCGTGAAAGAGGGGCTAGTTGTTTTTGCCCATACCAAAGTTGGAAAATTACCGGGGGATTCAGGGGATGTGGAACTTGCTTCCTTTACGTTTGAGAATTTGTCTGAGGGTCAAGCCGAGGTCAAGCTTATTCAGGTCAAAGAAGTGACGAGCGCGATGCAAGCAGCAACGATCACTTCCGACTCCAAGCTTGCGATGGCTATTACGCCTAAGATGGGAACTATGATTACATTTAGTGATATGGCCAATCATTGGGCACAAAAAGCAGTCGAGAGAGCGGCATCACTTGGTTTTGTAAACGGTTACGATGACGGGACGTTCCAACCGGACGGCAAGGTAACGCGAGCGGAGTTCACTGCTATGCTGGTACGAGCAATTTCACTTACTAGCAAGGACGCGCAGAATATGCAATTCTCCGATATCGCCGATATCCCGCAATGGGCCAAAGCTTATGTTTTTGAAGCAGCATCGGCAGGTGTAGTAACAGGCTACGAGGATCACTCTTTTGGAGCAGATCGCCTCATTTCACGTGCTGAAATGGCGGTTATGGTCGCACGGGCAATCGGTCTGGAGACAAACTCCGATGGGGCGGTTTCCTTCGCTGATGAAGATCAGATTCCGGCTTGGGCGCTGCAAGAAATCAAAGCTTCACGAAAAGCGGGACTGATTCAAGGCAGAGACAATAACAGTTTTGTGCCTGGTGACAATGCAACACGAGCTGAAGCGGCTGTATTAATTCTCGCAGCTTACGATAATTTCCAATCGGCCAAATGAAAGGTAGATGAACGCGAAAATGAAAATGAGAAAACTTCCGCTTTTTTTAAGCGCAACGATGGCGTTTGCCGTATTTTCAGGCTCAACACTGCTTCCTAAGGCGGGTTTGGCTGCGCAGCAAGCCTACCTTTTTGACTTCGGAACAGCGACAAGTCCTGTGGCTCCCGGTTTTACACGAGTTTCTGAATCCACGTTGTACAGCAGTGCTACTGGATTTGGTCTAAGCAAAACAATAGCGAGCCGAGACCGTGGGGCTAATTACAGCGATACTTTAAGAGATTTTGTTATTGATAAAAGCTTCTCTTTTAAAGTGGATATGGAAAATGGGGATTATTTCGTAAAAGTTTCCGCAGGCGATGGAACGGCAAGCAATAAGACGGCTGTTACGATTGAGGGAATAAATCGAGGCGCTACGAATACAGCCAGCGGCAGTTTTCAGGATATCACCGCTGTTGTTACTGTCGCAGACGGGCAGATGAATGTAGACATTGGCGGCAATGACGGCCGTGTCAATGCTATCGAAATTACGCCAGCCGTAGTCATGAGCGGTGTCAAGGTTGACAGTGTGAGCGTCGCGCCATCTCCAAGTGTGCAGCTAAGCTGGAATGCCGCACAGGGCGTGAGTGAATACAGCATTTACAGGAAAACAGAAGGTCAAGCTGATTATGCCAAAATCGGAACAACGAGCGCAGCCGTGTATTCAGACAGCGCAGTCGAGCTTGGTTTAACTTACACGTATGCAGTTACGAACACGACCGGTGGTTATGAATCACCGAAAAGCGACCCGCTGACGGTAACCGTCGCAGATGGAACAGGCCAAAAGCCAGCTGTTCCCGCTCATTTTCAAATCGCTAATGCAACAGAAAGTTCAGTTAGCTTAGACTGGGACTCCGTTTCCGGAGCTGTATACTACTATGTTTACAGATCGGCAAGCGAAGCGGGAGGTTATACTAAAATTGCTGGATCGTCGGATTCCTCGTATGTTGATCAAACCGTGACAACGAATGTTCCTTATTATTACAAAATTGCGGCGGTTAATTCGGCGGGACTATCCGATCTCACGGCATCAGTCGTATCACCGATCAAAAAAGTTTTCCAACGACAAATGGAACGTCTAGAACGAGGCACTACCGCAATTAAAGTGAGCAATGGTGTATATGTTGGATGGAGATTGCTTGGCACAGAGCCAAGCAGCATCTCATTTAATCTGTATCGGGACGGCCAGAAGATTAACAGCTCCCCGATCACCTCAAGCACCAACTTCCTTGATACGGAAGGTACGCTGCAATCGACCTATACGGTTCGAGYACTGCTCAGTGGAATTGAACAAACGGCTTCGGACAGCACGTCTGTCATGGAAACGAATCATTTGGATATTCCTTTAAATAGACCTACAGGGGGTACTACTCCGGATGGGGTCGCCTATGTATACAATGCGAATGATGTCAGCGTTGGTGATTTGGATGGCGATGGACAATACGAATATGTCGTGAAATGGGACCCTTCCAATTCCAAGGACAACTCGCAGTCTGGTTACACAGGCAATGTCTTTATTGATGCGTATGAGCTTGACGGCACACAATTATGGCGGATTGATTTGGGTAAAAATATCCGGGCTGGAGCTCACTACACGCAGTTCATGGTGTATGATCTGGATGGAGACGGCAAGGCGGAAATCGCAATGAAGACGGCAGACGGAACCATCGATGGAGCTGGCGCCGTGCTTGGGAACGGGGCAGCGGATTATCGTAATTCATCCGGTTACATTTTAACCGGTCCTGAATATTTGAGCATTTTTGAAGGTGCTACAGGTAAAACGCTTACGAATACTTCCTACGAACCTCCAAGGGGAACAGTTGGGAACTGGGGAGATACGTACGGAAACCGGGTTGACCGTTTTCTGGCAGCTATTGCTTATCTGGATGGCGAGCACCCGAGTCTGATTATGGCACGTGGCTACTACACAAGAACAGTTCTTGTCGCGTATAACTGGAAAGACGGACAGTTAACTAAGGCGTGGACGTTTGATTCAAACACGCCTGGAAACGGCAGCTACGCAGGTCAAGGAAATCATAACCTAAGCGTTGCTGACGTTGACGGAGACGGCAAAGATGAAATTGTGTATGGTGCAATGGCGGTTGACAATGACGGTACAGGACTTTATACAACGGGCTTGGGACATGGAGATGCCATGCATTTAAGTGACTTGGACCCGGATCGTCCAGGCTACGAGGTTTTTCAGGTTCATGAGGAAAAGCCGAGCCGTGCAGGCTTGGAATTCCGCGATGCGAAAACAGGCGAGCTGATTTGGGGCAAACCTACGACCTATGATGTAGGCCGTGGCATGTCCGCCGATATCGACCCTCGGTACAAAGGTGCTGAATCTTGGGCTATTGATGCGGGAGGCTGGAACAGCACCTCCGGGGGCATGTACGACGTGAAGGGCAATGAGATTTCCACGCATATTCCGCCTGCGAACTTCGCGATTTGGTGGGATGGAGATCTCCAGCGAGAGCTGCTCGATCATACCTTCAACGATACGACGCAGACAGGTGTAGGTAACATTTTGAAATGGGATTATGAGAATTCGCAAGTAAAGACGCTGCTTTCAGCCGAAGGGACTTTCTCTAACAATGGGACAAAAGGGAACCCAGCCCTGCAAGCCGATCTATTCGGTGATTGGCGTGAAGAAGCGATGTGGCGGCTTGAAGACAGCAGTGCGCTGCGCATATATATGACAACCGATGTAACAGATCATCGCTTCTATACCCTTATGCATGATCCTGTCTACCGATTAGGTGTAGCCCGTGAAAATACTGGCTACAACCAGCCGCCTCATGTGAGTTATTACCTCGGTGGAGGAATGACCCAGCCGCCAATGCCGAATATTACGGTGCCTGCGGGTGAACCACAAGAGCCTGGTATTACTTTAAGTGGTGGAAGCACGTTAAAACCCGGAGAGACGCTCTCGCTTACCTACGGGCTGAATGGCATTACGGAACCCATTATCGCGCAAAATGTGAGCTTTACCTATGATCCGGCTTACTTCGAATATGTGTCTGCCAAAGGCTTGCAAGATGGGGTAAGTGTTGTAGGCAGTGTTTACAACACACCTGGCAAGGTGCAAATCATCTTGGTTAGTTTGGGCACTGATTACGGTGTGACGGGCAATAGCAATCTGCTGTCGCTTCAGCTCAGAGCCAAATCAGTGAGCAGCACGGTTGCCACCAACGTCTATAGCACTGCACAGGTCGCTAATGCAGATGGTGTGGAAACTACCTTCGCAGGTGTGGAGAAATTAATTACGATTCGCTATGCCGACTTGTCCGCGTTGAATGCTCTTATTAGTACGGCGGAGTCGACATATGCACAGGCGGTAGAAGGTATCAGTCAAGGAGAATACCCAGCTGGCTCGAAAGCGGTGCTTCTGGCTGCAATTATGAAGGCCAAAGCGGTTCAGGCGAATACGAATGTCACGCAAGCTGAAATTACGCAAGCAGTTGCTGAGTTGAATGCCGCATTGTCAGCCTTCCAAGCTTCTGTGAACACAAGTCATGGCTATGATGTTAATAATTCCGGTCAAGTGAGCGTCGGCGACTTAGCCTTCATTGCAGCTCATTATGGAGAAACGAGCACGGATCCTAACTGGAATAGCAAAGCGGATGTCCATCCGGATGGTGTCATTGATATTCAGGATTTGAGTGAAGTTGCCAGCTACATTTTAAAATAATAAGGGTTAATGAGAAGAGCCTGGCGGAGATCTGTGATCTCTCTGCTAGGCTTTTCTTTTTCATAACAAGACAGGTTCCCGAATACATATGAAATAGGCAAAAGAAGGTTGTCACACCCATATCCTGTCAGCGATGAGAGCGCTTAGACGGGAGCTTCACAATTATACTTAAGAGGTGATTGAGCAATGAGCACGGAAAAAAATAAACTGACAACGAGCTGGGGAGCTCCTGTTGGGGATAACCAAAACTCCATAACCGCTGGGGCGAGAGGCCCTACATTGATCCAGGATGTCCACCTGCTAGAGAAGTTGGCGCACTTTAACCGGGAAAGAGTGCCGGAGCGGGTCGTTCACGCCAAAGGGGCAGGGGCGCACGGTTATTTGGAAGTTACGCAGGATTTAACACAGTATACGAAAGCAAGTCTTTTTGCGGAGGTTGGTAAAAGGACGCCGTTGTTTGTGCGCTTTTCGACGGTTGCGGGTGAAAATGGCTCCTCGGACACCGTACGTGATCCGCGCKGATTCGCCGTTAAATTCTACACGGATGAGGGCAATTATGATCTTGTAGGAAATAATACCCCGGTGTTTTTCATCCGCGATGCGATTAAGTTTCCAGATTTCATTCATACGCAAAAACGCCACCCGCAAACGCATCTGAAAAACCCGAATGCCGTATGGGATTTCTGGTCATTATCACCGGAGTCGCTGCATCAAGTGACGATTCTGATGACGGATCGCGGCATCCCTGCGACACTGCGGCACATGCATGGCTTCGGCAGCCATACGTTCAAATGGGTGAATAGCGAAGGCGCCGGGGTCTGGGTGAAGTATCATTTTAAAACCGAGCAAGGTGTTCAAAATTTAGCGACTGATGTGGCAGCGCAGCTTGCGGCAGACAATCCGGATTATCATACGGAAGATTTGTTCAATGCGATTAAACAAGGTGATTTCCCGTCTTGGAAATTGTGTGTGCAGATCATGCCGCTTGAAGATGCGAACACGTATCGCTTTGACCCTTTTGATGTGACAAAAGTATGGTCGCAGAAGGATTATCCGTTAATTGAGGTAGGCCGCATGGTGCTGGATCGTAATCCGGAGAATTATTTTGCGGAGGTTGAGCAAGCGACTTTTTCGCCGGGGACATTAGTCCCAGGGATTGATGTTTCGCCGGACAAAATGCTGCAAGGCCGCCTGTTCGCCTACGGGGACGCGCATCGCTACCGGGTAGGGGCGAATCATCAGGCTTTGCCGATCAACCGGCCGCGCAGCGAAGTGAACACCTATCAGCGCGATGGACAAATGCGCGCGGATGACAACGGTGGAAGTTCGGTCTATTACGAGCCGAACAGCGTAGGTGGACCGAAGGAATCGCCAGAGAGCAAAATAGCGCCTTTTGAAGTATCAGGAGCAGCTGACAGCGTAGGGTATGATCATCATGATCACTATACGCAGCCTGGTGATTTGTACCGCCTTTTAAGTGAGGATGAGCGTTCGCGGCTTGTTCAGACGATTGTTGGCGCTATGAAGCCCGTGGAGTCGGATGAAATCAAGCTTAGACAGATCGCACATTTCTATAAGGCAGATCCCGAATATGGGATTCGTATCGCAGAGGGTCTAGGATTATCCGTACCCGAATAAGATGAGAAGAAAGAGACAGCAACCTTTTCGTAGCAAAAGGTTAGCTGTCTCTTTTTAATAACATATCATGTAGAGTGGTCAATAATCCGAAGAGGTGATCAAGGTGGGAACTCGTCTATTATCGGAGCAATTGGTGAAAAATCGTTTTCCGCATATGAAATATGTGCGAATTCATACGCCAGAAAAGCATAAAGCGACGATCTATGCCTGGAACGAAGATTTGATCTTATCGGAAAAGGATGCTGAGTGTCTGCAACGATATGCAAGCGGTTACTTATATCCATATGTTTGCTACCAAGTGAAAGCTTATAACTTGGTGCAAACGGATAAAGTTCCACCGCCGCAGGACATTCCAGAGGCGGTGGTTCAAACGGCAAAACGCAGGAATTTGAACCAGTATGGCATTATTGAAGCCATTCATCGGCTATTTCCTTGCGGTCATTTATCTTTTGTCAAATATGATGTTGCTGATAGTCTGATTTATTTCGATTTTCATGCTGATAGACGTCTTCAGAATCGGGAGAAGGAGGCCATGTACAAGTACTTACATGAAATTATTCCCTTGGGGTCCTATTGTGAAGTGACTTTTTATTAAATTGTTAGGTCAGTCTTCTTTTATGCGAAACTCGCTTTCTTCTCGCAAATAGCATATTTCACCTATCTGTACCTCAAAAGGCGTATATTTTCTGATTTTCCCTACCGTTAGAAAAACGGGGATATCATCCGCTGTGCACTGTATGACGACGACATTCACTTGTGCGAGCGCCGCCGCGAATAATTGCATGTCCGTTAGAAGCGTTTTGTTCAATTCGTTGTTCACTCATGGGTCCCCTATCTCGTGATCCGCTGCTCTGGCTGCAAGACAGGAACCTGTACGTTTACGGTATCCGGATATTTAATGCCTGCCCCTGTATTGAGCGCAATGACGCACTCATTTTCGGCGATCCAGCCGGATTGTTTCAGCTTCCTTGCGGCTGCGAACGTAGCCGCTCCCTCTGGGCACACGAATGCTCCTTCAAGCTCTGCGATTCGCTGTTGTTCTCGCAACAGCTCCTCGTCATGAATGGAAACCGCGCATCCGCCGGTCGCATAGATGGCTTCTAAGACTAAGAAATCGCCAAGCGCTTTTGGAACGTTGATTCCGAAGGCAACCGTCTTGGAGTCCTGCCAAAATTCCGAGGCTTTCTCCTGATTCTCCCACGCTTTGACGATAGGTGCGCAGCCTTCCGCTTGAACAGCGACTAAGCGCGGCAATTTCCCTTGTACCCAACCCAAGGTTTGCAGCTCCTGAAGTGCTTTATAAATACCGATCAATCCAACGCCGCCGCCAGTTGGGTACAAAATAACATCAGGCAGCTTCCAGCCCAGCTGTTCAGCGATTTCAAGCCCCATCGTCTTCTTGCCTTCGATGCGGTAGGGCTCTTTGAGTGTCGAAGCATCGTAGAGACCATAAGACTTCACGAGATCGGCGACAATGCGCCCGGCATCGCTGATTAGACCGTTAACCAGATACAGATTGGACCCGGAGATCGCACATTCATTACGAGTAATGAGAGGGGCATCTACGGGCATGATGACCGTTGATTTCATCTTAGCTCTGGCCGCATACAAAGCCCAAGCTGCGCCTGCATTGCCATTGGTTGGCATGGCGAGTTCTTTCACGCCCAGCTCTTTGGCTTTGGAAATTCCCACAGCAGCGCCCCTAGCTTTGAAAGAACCGGTAGGCAGCAAGCCTTCGTCTTTCATCAGCAGACCGGGGATTTGCATATCTGCGCCGATGCTTGGCATTGGAAGCAGTGGGGTGAAGCCTTCGCCAAGTGTGACAACATGCTCCGGATGTAGAACAGGTAGAAGCTCACGATAGCGCCAAAGCGTAGGTTCGCGGTCGCGAAGCTGTGAAGGATCCATGGATAGCGCCAAACGCTCCAAGTCATAGGCTACTAAAAGCGGTGAGCCGCATATGCACAACTGATGTCTGTCTTCGATCGTGAACGGAGTCGCGCATTTCGGGCAATAAAGGTGAGAAACAAAGCTATTTGGCATGACGGAAGTCTCCTAACATGTATTGAACCATTGGATAATTACTTAGCCATCGTAAAGGAAATGAATCCCACCTGTCAACGAATCCTGAGGATGCTGTTGCATTTGCACAAGGGAGATAGGGTCTAGTATGCAGAGTATACTATTGTGTTAATCAAAAATAGGCTTAAAATTGTGACAAGCCTTGCGAACTCATCACCCTGTCGATTCCGTCATATGTTATCATGTACAGGTAAGTAGCCAATATGATGAGTTATGAAGGAGCACGACTGAGCATGATACGACAATCCCCCTACATACTTTTATTGCTTGCCACTTGCATTTGGGGAGGCAATTTTGTGGCTGGCAAAGCGCTTGTGGAACATATCCCCCCAATTACGCTGGCTGCTTTACGCTGGGGCATTGCTTTTCTCCTGCTTCTACCTTTCTATGGCCAGCAAACTTGGCGGTTAAGGGCTGAATTTCTCCGGAATTGGAAAATGCTCTTGTTCTTATCAGCGACCGGTGTTGCCGGATTTAACACGTTGACTTACGTTGCGGTTCAATATACGGGTTCAATTAACGCTTCACTCATGAATTCCGCTACGCCGATTATTGTGGTGATCCTAACATGGCTGGTTATGCGAGAAAAATTGGCTTGGACGGCAATGCCGGGTATTCTGATTTCGATGGCCGGGGTGAGCTGGATCATTAGCCGAGGGAGCTTGTCAGCGCTGCTTCATCTCTCCTTTAATAAAGGGGACTTGCTGATGCTAACGGCAGTTCTTTGTTGGGCATTATATTCCGTTGGCATGAAAAAGGTAGCAGGGCGATTCCCATCCAGCCCCTTGCTGCTGGCACAGGTTATCGTCGCATTGTTCATGCTAATTCCGCTATCGTTAACCGAAGTAGCAGTGAAATCCCCACACATTGCATGGAATTCAGCCCTTATTTCTGGACTCATTTATATCGGATTATTCGCTTCGATCATAGCTTTCCTGAGCTGGAATCGAGCCATCGAAATCGTTGGTCCCCAGCGCTGTGCTGGATTTCTGAACTTCATCCCGATGTTCAGCGCGATATTTGCAACGGCATTTACAGGCGAATCGCTGAGAATGTATCACCTCTTGGGGGCGATACTTATCGTCGCCGGGGTCTATATCACGAATTATGCCATGAAGAAGCGGCRGACGAAAACAGCATAAAAAGAGCTTGCCGATGGATGTCGGCAGGCTCTTTTTTTATTTGGAGGTGCTAGCTGCTACCGTATAGCTGGAGGAACTAGAGTACGCTATTCCTCTGAAAAGGTGAGTTTTTCGAATCCAAGGGGAACTACGATCCGTTATTCGGCCACTTTTACCCATGAATCGTGGCATCGCGGCCGAATAACGTCCTAGAGTTCCGCTTCGAGAGGAAATAACTCGTTTTCCTCGGAATAGAGGATTCCAGTTCCCCTAGTAAAGCCTTAGCGGAATTCTCGCTAGTTTATTTAAAATTTGTTATTGGCAAGTATGGTGGAGGTGGACTGTATGATGAATTGCGTGATCGGGTCGATCTACTCTTTAAGTTCCTCCAGATGCCCATGGTTGCGGCGAATTATTTCGGCAGCTCCCGAATAATCTGCATTCGCTACTCTGCAAGAGAGCACATAATTAAGGGCTTGGGCATCACCGTCGCTTGCATAGCTGGAAGAGTTAGCGGCTGCGGTCGGAGGCACATCAACCATGGCAATGCTATTGTTCATGTTCGCCTCATTGACTAATCCGCCGCCTTCCATAATTGGAAGCAGCAGCCGTCCGCTGCCGTTATAACCACCCTCCAGTGGTCCAACCTCGAGCATTTCTGGGTCATATTTCATCAGCAATACTTTTGTACTTTCGGCTTGATTTTCCGTGTGAAAATAGGCTTGAATCATTCGGCTCATCCTTCATCATTCCTTTCGATTAGGTTGGGTGTTCTTATGTTAGGCTTACCCCAATTCATTTAAAAGTCGACCTTTATGCCAAAATAAATTAAACTTAGATTTTTAATCGGGATGATCGGGATTGAAATAATCGAACGTCCTGCATTATAAGGGGGGTTTAAGGAACGGATTAGTAAAAATGATTGGACATTCTACTCTCTTTAGTTCAAAATAGAATTAAGTGCAGGGGAGGTCAACCAACATGCCAATAAATAACTATCGTAAATTAATAAACATCTTCTGGACATTTCTGCGGATCAGCCCACTTACTTTTGGTGGCGGGTATGCCATGCTGCCTGCTATTCACAGAGAAGTCGTTGAGACGAATGGGTGGATGTCTGATGATGAAATGACAGAACTTCTTGCCATATCCGGAGCAGCTCCGGGCGGCGTAGGCGTGAATGTTTCAGCCTTGGTCGGTTATCATTTGGCGGGAATTCGAGGAGCCGTAGCAGCCGTCATCGGCATTACGCTTCCTACTTTTATAATTGCCATGATCCTTAGTATGGTTTACGCATTCCTCCAAAGTTATCCGAAAATGCAAGCAATCATGGACGGAATACATGCTGCCATTGTTGGACTGATCGCAGCAGCTGCCTACAAAATGGCAAAGTCATCCATTATCGATAAAATGACGCTTTTTGCAGCCGTGGCTACCGTGCTCGTCCTGCTTTTCCTCCCAATATCACCGATCTTAGTGATTGTCTTCGGCTTTGTGGCTGGGATTGCTGTCGTTTTCTTGAAGCAAAAATGGGGAATGAAAGATCCATTCGCGAGCAAAGAAACGAAATCGCAAGCGCCGATGAACCGGGCCGCAGATTATTTCATTGCTGACGGCATATGAGGGAAGGTGATGAAGCGTGTTATTAAGTTTATTTCTTACTTTCTTTAAGATTGGGTTTATCTCCTTCGGCGGCGGATACGCGATGATGCCGATCATCCAGCACGAGGTGAGCAAGAATCAATGGCTTACAGATGAAGCTTTTAACCAAGTTGTGTCTTTGGCTGGGTCAGGCCCAGGACCGATTGCTACGAATTGTGCTACACTAATTGGATTTCAGACGGCTGGTGTGATGGGTGCCATTGCGGCGACGTTAGGCATGGTGCTTCCATCTCTATTGTTGATCATCATATTAGCGGCATTTTTGTATAAATGGCATAATAATAAGTGGTTTAAATCTTCTTTTTACGGCTTGAAGCCCGTAGTCACTGGCTTGATTATTTTCGCGGCGATACACTTTGGAATGGCAGGCTGGGGCGAAGCGAAACTGCCGATTACTTGGCAGCAGATTGCTACGATTTTAATCTCAATTGGCGCTTTCGTGGGCATTGTCAAATATAAGCTGCATCCATTTATGATCATTGTAGGCGCAGGCATTATGGGCATCGTCTTTTTCCAATAGGCTGTACGAATAAGCTCTCTTTCATTCCTTCGGGGAAGTAGAAAGAGGGCTTTTTAACATATTTAATCGTGAACATAACGTGTCCAAAAATGATAAGAAATTATTTTATGTGCTATAAAACAATATTATTTTCCTTTTTTATGCTATATAATATACAATATATAATAAATAGAACACACTATATAGGTGGTTTTGAATTGTTTAGGAGGGAAACATCATCGAGCTGACATCCCGCCAGTTGGAAATTATTGATCTTGTGGGCAAGCATGCCCCGATTACGGGGGAACGTATCGCTGAGCTTTTAGGCATTAGCCGCCCTACGATCCGTTCGGATCTGGCTGTTTTGGTGATGCTGGGGCATATTGATGCCAAACCGAAAGTCGGTTATTTTCTTGGAAAAACAGCACTTGAGGTAAATTCACCATTTAAGCATGTTGAAGCGATGAAGGTCAAAGAAGTCATGGGCATTCCCGTTGTGCTCAGGGAGACGGTTACGGTCAGCGATGCTGTCGTGACACTTTTTCTCGAAAATGTAGGAAGTTTAATGATTGTCAATCAACAGGGGGCTTTAGTAGGAATTGTTTCACGAAAGGATCTGCTTAAGGTGACATTAGGTCAGTCCGCCGCTAACACAATGCCTGTTTCACTCGTTATGACCAGGCATCCGAACATTGTTACGGTGCACCCAGAGGACAGTGTATTAGATTTCGTTTGTTCGGATTCTGTAGGGGAAACGGCGAATACCGTCGTACAAGCAACAATTCGCCAATTTAATGCAAGCCAGGTGCAGGTCAAACGCTTCGGGTCGATCCGGACAGAAGATGAAGTGCGCTCCTTAGTGGAAGAAGCATCGAAAGTGAACGGTTTTATCGCCTACACGCTTGTTCTCCCTGAGCTTAGGGAGATGATGCGGCAGGAAGCTATTCGACTTAGCGTCAATGCAATTGACATTATGGGACCTATGATGCAGGCATTCATCGATACTTTCAAGGATTCGCCGAAGCGTAAAGTAGGTCTGCTCTACCAGATGGATGAGCAATATTATCAGCGGGTTGAAGCGGTTGAGTTCACTGTAAATTGTGATGATGGCAAAGATCCCAGCGCGATGAGACACGCCAATATTGTCCTCCTTGGGCCTTCCCGCACTTCCAAAACGCCGCTCAGCATTTATTTGGCTCATAAAGGGAATAAGGTGGCCAACTACCCGCTTGTTCCAGAGGTGAAGCCGCCCGCCATTATATATGAATTAGATCCTAAGAAACTAATTGGTTTAACGATGAATCCTGATCAACTGGTGCGCATTCGAACAGAACGCTTGAAGGCAGTAGGGCTCCCTTTTGGCGCTAAATATGCAACCGGGGAGCGGGTCAAAGAAGAGCTGGCTTTTGCATTGAAATTGTATCGTGAGCTAGGATGCCAAATCATCGATGTCAGTGAGAAGGCGATCGAGGAAACAGCAGGTCTTATTTTAGCTGACAGAACGTAAACGCACTAAACAATTCCAAAAGTAGAAAGGGTGAATGGATGTATGCAAAGAGATTTGTCACTGGAAATTGTTCGGGTTACAGAATATGCTGCTTTGGCGTCCGCTCGGTGGACTGGAAAAGGGAATAAACATAGCGCTGACGAAGCGGCTACATCTGCCATGCGTTCTATTTTTAGCTCCATTCCATTTCGGGGAACTGTTGTTATTGGAGAAGGAGAGATGGATGAAGCTCCGATGCTCTATATTGGCGAGCCTGTGGGCAGCGGTGCTGGTCCTGAATATGATGTGGCTGTAGATCCGCTAGAAGGTACGGACATTGTCGCAAGCGGCAGAAACAATGCACTTTCGGTGGTAGCCATTGCTGAGAAAGGGAATCTGCTGCATGCTCCAGATATGTATATGGAAAAGCTGGCAGTAGGACCGCGATTAGCCGGACATCTCCGGTTGGAGGATTCACTCGAAGTGACGGTACGCAAAGCCGCGGAACTGCTGCAAAAAGACGTAACCGAGCTAACCGTCTCGATCTTGGATCGCAAACGGCATGCCGACAAAATCTTAGTTCTCCGCACGCTGGGGGTCAAAATTCATTTGCTCAGCGACGGCGATGTGGCGGGAGCTATGGCGACAGCTTTTCCCGAAACTGGCATCGATCTGCACRTGGGTTCGGGAGGCGCACCGGAAGGTGTGCTTGCCGCGGCAGCGCTGCGTTGTATGGGTGGCGAATTCCAGGGACGGCTTCTGCCGGAGAATGATGCCGAGATCGCGCGCTGCTTGGCTATGGGGATCAAGGATCCCTCCAAAGTGCTGGGCATGCGTGATCTCATCGGAGAATCCGATATTTACTTCGCCGCGACAGGCGTCACCTCTGGTGACTTCCTGAGCGGTGTGAAATATCAATTCGGTGGCTGCGCAGAAACTCACTCGGTCGTGATGAGAGCAGAAACGCAGACCGTGCGTTTCATACACTGCGTCCATCAGACGCAGGTGTATCTTGGGAGCGCCTAAAGGGTAAGGGAAGAGCGGGAAGACTAGGCAGACCGGGAAGACCAGGAAGACCAGGAAGACCAGGAAGACCAGGAAGACCAGGAAGACCAGGAAGACCATGTATGTCAACTTTCGTTGAGATGTATGGTCTTTTTGTTGTTCTTGCCATAAGTGTTCATGGGCCAAGTCCACTGTCGCATATACTTTAGTTGAATAATGATGCGAAAAGAGGGATAACCATGAGTAAGAATCCTATTGATTTCCTTTCTGTCGTCCGGAGCTGTATACCTCAAGAAGCTGAGATTGTACAGCTGCAGCAACAGGGGAATCCCGCGGCGATATTGTATGCGGACGTTGACGGTGACGGCTCTCCCGAAATCACGGCGATGTATAGATTTTTAGATAACCAGTACCTGTTCTCCATCAAGGACTATTCCGGTAACTGGTTTCCTATTGCATCAGCGGCCACGGGAGGAATTAGGGGAGTAACGGATTTTGCGGCAGCGCCTGTTTCACGCAAAGAAGGCTGGGATGTGATTATCGGCTGGCAGCAGGCCGGCGGGGGCACGGATGCGGGCTCTGAGCTTGATATCATCCAATGGACGTCTAGCGGCTTTCAGCGGATGATCCCCCCGGGGACTACGTACAATCACTTGGAGATTGAGGATATGCCCACTAGGGATGGGAGAGACGGTTTGTGCGAACTCGCGCTTTGGGTGAAAGAGCAGAATCAAGCATACCAAGTGCAGACGTATCGCTGGGACCCGTATCGACTAGTACCGACACAGGACGTTCATCCCTATTATTTTCAGCGTGTCAGCCGCTACTATGAGGACTTAGTGCGTGATCATCCGGATGAGCCGGCTTACCGGAGTCTTCTGGAGGATGCCAAGAAGAAAGTAGGCGGTGAGGGAAGCGCGTAAGTGGGAGGACAGTGGAGGTAATTGATTAAGCGAGAAGATTGTGGAAGCAGGAGGATTAGCGGGGGAAATCGTGGAAGTAGCTGATTGAGTAGGAAAATTGTAGAAGTTGCAGAATAAACAAGAGAATAGAGGAAGCAACAGATTAAATAGGAGAATCGCGGAAGTTGTTGGTGAAGCAGAAAAACAGTGGGAGCAACTGATTAAGCGGGAGAATTGTAGAAGCAACAGATTAATTAAGCGAAGCAGCAGTAGGAGAATCGTAGAAGCAACAATTTAAGCAGGAAAATGGCAGAAAAAACTGATTAAGTAGGAAAATTACGGAAGTAGCAAAATAAGAGGCGGCTAGAATGCCTCCTTCTGTGGCGGGGTTGACTCAAAAGTAGAGCTATCTACTTGGGGGCAGCCCTCTTTGCATTTTGGTGCGGAATTGACGTAGGAGTGAATATGTAAATACCTTGGGCGTACTCGATCTGTGGTTTCACGCCTTTTTGCATTCGGAAATGATTGTAGTCATCTATAGCAACTTTTAACGGACCCAGCTGCCGTTATTCCACCATATTTGGCTGAATCTGAGGTGCTAACGGACTGAGGTGGCGTTATCTATGGATTTTGGCGCTGTTTTAGGCAGGTTCATGGCCAATAACGACTCTAGAGTCCGTTAGCTGCAAATMMTCTCGCAAAAGTAGCRAATAGAGTCATCTCAGTCCGTTAGCCGACAACATCWAATGCTTGCAAGAGAACACCGCCACCCCCAATAATAGCCAACTAGCTAAAGTGTCATTAATCCCATCAAAGCAAGTCGTCCGTYACCTCTCCCCATGCAGCTACTGTACTGTTACGGACYCAGCTGCCG
>NZ_JBFTQB010000021.1:0-19969 GCF_056398785.1 Paenibacillus sp. 01T422
AGTATATACTGGACAGCTGCTCAAGATAGGCATTTAAAATGTCTGGTTGGAAAACTAAACTCATGAACTTTCCTTCACGTATACTGTGAACCAATCCTGCCGTCTCTAACTCCTTAAGGTGATGGGAGATCGTTGCGGCACTCACTGGATGAGTTTGAAGAAAGATACCACAGGGGAAAGGTTCTTTTGATTTTGCAATTTCTTTGAGCATTTGAAAACGTCTCGGTTCAGCCAGGGCACGKGAGACTCTCGAGAATTGTTGATCGGTTAGCACTGTCATTGTAGTTCATCTCCTCTCAAAGACGTTGAGTAGCAGTGCGCATTGCTTTCTTATTTTAATATAACATAATTGTTTAATGATTAGAAAATTGACAGCAAGCCTATAATAGCTAAACAGCTCCGCTGTAGCAAAAACTGAAGAGAAATTGAATCTCTTTAACTTTTGCTAACGGAGCTGTCCATTGTACCAAATACGAATTAATTAGCCCTAGCTTGTTGTCTACGAGCCAACGGGGCAAAGAATAGAACGGCGACAAAGCCAAGAGTCAGGAACAACAATGCAGACCACATAACACTATGAGTGCCCATTCCAGAAATGAATGCACCACCGACAATTGTTCCAATCGTTACTCCCAAGTTGGCGAAAGCTACAAACAGCCCATTAGAGAAGTCAGGCGCCTCGGGTGCAGAGGATGTAATCATGTATTGAGAAATGTTAAGCCCAAAGGTGAACAGGACACCCCATAGTGCGATCAGAATCACCATTGGAACGGTGAAGCTTCCTAGCAAGTACACAATGAGATAAAGGACTCCAAAAATGATTGGGAACACCACAACTGTTTTCAATGCATGATTAGTAATCAATTTACCAGCGAGCAAATTCCCAGCAACACCTGTCAATCCGAAAAGTACCAACATCAGACTAATCATTCCACCAGTCATTTCTGTCACGGATTCAAGGTACTCAGCAAAGAAGCTGTAGGCCGCATACATGCCGGAGAGTATAAAAATTGCTGAGAAGATTGCCATCCACAGAACTGGTTTTTTCAAGACTCTCACTTGGGAACCGTAGGACATTTTCTCTTTTACAGGCATTGAAGGAACGAAAAAGAGAATAGACAAGAATGTAATTGCATTTACGATTGCGAAGAATAGTAAGGCAAGTTGAAGATTGGATACATTAGCAATAAAAGATGTTATAGGGATACCAATTACCATACCGGCTGTTACCCCCATAAATACTTTTCCGATAGCCTTGGGCACTTGATCCTTGCTGACTGAAGATGCTGCAGCAGTAAAAGCTAGCGAGAAGTATACGGGATGCAAGAATGCAGGGACAATGCGAGCTATCAAAGCAACAGTAAAATTAGGTGCAAATACGGAAACGATATTACCGATGATGAAAATACCGATAACAAGGAGCATTGCCTTCTTGCGATTCACTCCTGAGAATAAAAGCGGTAAGAACGGTCCGGCAATTGCAACAGCAAGTGCAAATAGGCTAACGAGCAGGCCTGCTGTTGAAACGCTGATATCATAATATTGGGCGAGTTGAGGCAAAATACCGATGACACCCATTTCCGTATTAATGATTCCGAAAATCCCGAAGGCAAGAATTAAAATAATCAAAGCTTTTGATTTAATCACGATTAGTATTCACTCCTAGATGTAATTATGTTAGTTGAAAATATTGCAAATTGCTTGGGAGATCTTTATAAATTCAATAGCGTAAGCTCAACAATAAATCTTATTTCAATTTCTAGTCTGAGCCCGCACTCTACTTAATTTTTAGAGTAGCTAGATCACATTCCCTGCCTCCTTTCAAATTATCAATTCGACGCTTGTCTAACTATCTCATTGAAACCGATCTATCGTCAAGTGTTTTTTTTGAGCCTGAAATTAGGCAAGTGCGTTGACAAACTCTGACGGGAAATAATGGTTAAACACAAGAGGGGCTGCCGGTTGGCAGCCCCTCAAATACAGTTAGAATAGGAATCGGTTCATACTACTTCGATGCAAATCGTCGTGCGAATGCCACGCACAATACAACACCAATATTTACAATAAAGATTGGCCAGCCAAGAGACTCGTGCAAGACAAGCATGGATAGCAATAGGCCAAAGAAAGGCTGAAGGAGTTGTAACTGCCCGACCGCTGCAATTCCCCCCTGAGCAAGACCACGATACCAAAACACGAAACCGATGAGCATGCTAAACAGTGAGACATAAGCTAGGCTCAAAAGCGCCGAAACACTAGTACTAGACCAAGAAGCCGGCATGAAAAGAAATGAGAGCAGGGACATAACGGGAAGCGACATAATGAGCGCCCAAGAGATTACTTGCCAGCCTCCTAATCTCCGTGAAAGTCGAGCCCCTTCCGCATAACCGTAACCACACACAATAATAGAGGCCAGCATGAGTCCATCACCTATAGGCGAAGATGCAGCTCCATTTGTTAACGCGAATCCTACGACAAGGGAGCTGCCTATAACGGATAATATCCAAAATGTTGGATGCGGACGCTCTCCACCTCGCAGTACACCGAAGATCGCTGTCGAAAGTGGCAGAAGCCCAACGTAGATAATGGCATGCGAGGATGTGACATACTGGAGCGCAAGTGCCGTCAGCAGGGGGAACCCTACGACTACGCAGAGTGCTACTAATAATAGAGGAACAATGTCTCCTTTGATAGGCCGTTGTTGCCTGAAAATGAGGAGTAACGCTCCGGCCAGCACTCCGGCAATTGCGGCACGACACACGGTGAGAAACAAAGGTTGAAAATCCATTACAGCCAAACGAGTTGCTGGTAGAGACCCGCTGAAGATAAGCACGCCTAAGAACCCGTTTAGCCAGCCATTAGTTATTTTATTCATCGTAATCACCTCTAATAGATCTTTGTATGGTGATTCGTATTATAATAGGTACAATAAATCGTGTATACTGAGTACTCGCCAAAACCTACGACGTTTACATTGTTGAGGATGACTATCTTGCTGATTTGGAAACAAACTCTAAAGCAGATCCTATTCGCGCTTATCATGGCGCCAGTCATATCATTTATCTCCGAAGCTTTTCCAAAGTGATGCTGCCTGGTTTAAGGCTTGCTGCGGCAGCTGTACCTGATTCGCTAATTCCTTTGCTCCAATTGCATAAACATACGGCCGATCTGAGCACTTCTGTTCTTTCTCAGGGGGTACTGGAGATTTACATGAAATCGGGGATGTACGCTCATCATGCCAAGCAAATGAAATCCTTGTACAATCATCGCATGACAAAATTAGGGGAAATTTCAAAGCGATTACTGCCACAAGAGTCCTTGTACTCCATGCACGCTAGCGGGGGACTCTTCACTGCAATACGCCTTCCGGGCTCCAATTCAGAGGAAATGGTGAAGCGATTGGAGATTCGGGGAGTTGATGTAATGCCAACTGATCAGCACTTCCTTTCTTCTTTTCCTAAAATGAACTTGCTGCGACTTAGCATCATACGGGCTGATGTCCCTCACAAAAGCTTGTTGAAGGCTATCTTCAAAGAGGACAATGCTTTATCGGTTTGTTGAATGATCAAATAGTAGGTGTCTACGTTTTACTGCCGACAAGACCCGAAACAGTTGAATTAGTAAATATAGCAGTTGATGAAGGGCATCAAGGCAAAGGTTATGGAAAACAGCTAGTGAAGCATGCTATACAAATTTCCGCGAGACTCGGATTTAAAACCATTGAAGTGGGTACTGGAAACTCCAGTGTTGGGCAGCTTGCGCTTTATCAGAAATGCGGTTTTAGAATAACCGGGATAGACAGAGACTTTTTTGTTAGACACTATGAGGAAGAAATATTTGAGAACGGTATACAAGTGATAGATATGATACGATTATCACAAGATTTATAGGGGCTGGTTTGTTCAAGCTAGCCCGCTTCCTCTCTGCTCACCAACACTTTCTTCTCCCAAGCCCTACTTCGCCAGCGGAATAATAATAGCAACCCTCTGAGCCCTTCGTCCATAATGAACACGCCCCACATACCTACCAGCCCGTACCCCAGACGGATTCCTATCCAATACGTTAGCGGGACGCATAGCCCCAGTATGACACACACGCCAATTAGGAGAATGAATCGTGCATCACCCGCAGCCCGAAGGGCTTCTCCTATTACAATGTTCAGACAGCGTATGGGCTCTAGTAGGAAACCAAATGTCAGTAGAAATGCCCCTAAGGTAATGATTTCGACGTTGTCTGTAAACATCCCGATCAACTGTTTTCTGAACAAAACGGTTAGTGTGACCGCGGTAAGTGACAGCAATAGGCTGAGTAGCAAACTGCGAAACAGCTGCTTGTAAGCCTCCTCCTTTTCACCAGCGCCTACCAGTCGACCAATAATAATCTGTGTCCCACGACCTAAGGAAACGGCGAGCACGATAATGAATGTCATGATATTTTGGGTATAAATTCGAGTGGAAAGCATCTCAGCGCCCAGCTGTGTGATAAAATATGTCGTCATCAGCTGGCTAATCGAATATACGAGCGAGCTCCCGGCTGTTGGGATCCCGATTGTCAGTATTTTTCTCAGATCTGCGAATCTCGCTTTGTAAAAATTACTGAAAGATAAGTTCAATCGAACGATTTTCTTCAAAATGATGCTATACACAATCAGCCCGATGAATTGGCTAAATATGGCCGAGATGGCGACTCCCGGAATGCCGAGCTTTGGGAAGCCGAAGGGACCGAAAATACATAAAATGCTGCCCGTCAAATTTATGAGATTAATGCCCAAACTGACAGTCATTGTATATCTTGTATAACCATGCACCTGCGTTATGGCTGCAATGGTCAGATTGATGGCTTGAATAAATAGGGAGCCGCCCACGATAGATAGGTATATGCGTGCCTGCTCCAGTGTACCTGGCTCCAAGCCGAAGGGCTGAAGCAGCTGTTTGCTGAAGCAAATGATACACAAGCTTATCAGGAGGCCGAATAGGCAATTAAGCGAAATTGCTCCAGCAGCGAATTTCTTGACATCTCTGCTTTTATTCGCACCCAAATATTGAGAAATAACGATAGCCGAACCGGTTGAGACGACTTGCAGCAGCAAAAATAAAAAAATGATGAGCTGATTGCTGACGCCAACCGCTGCAACGGCCTCATCCGACACATGACTCACGATGAACGTATCCGATGTCCGCATGAACACCTGCAGGGATGATTCAATAAATAAAGGCCACGTAATGGCAAACAGCCCTAGTTTTTTAGGAATGGTCATGGGCAAAAGAGCTCCTTCGATACGGCTCGGTATGAATCTTCTCTTTATCTTGGGGCATGGTGAAACCGTTTTCTTTGCAAAATGTGGGCAAATAATTGCTTATATTGACTCTATATGTATGAGGGGACATGCGGTATCCCTTTGTTTGCAAAGCTAGCAGGAGTTAGTGCATCGTGAAGAAAATCACTTAGTTGGCTCATGCGGGATCTCCCTTAGAAAGGGCTAATGAAAGGCTAATTTGGACAAGGATGGTGCTAATTGATGCAGGCAAAAAGACCGAATGTCGTTTTTCTTATTTCAGATGATCATCGTGACGAGGCTGTAGGTGCTTTTGGTAACGCTGTCATACAGACTCCCGTATTAGATGAACTGGCAAATAACGGTGCCTCGTTCCGAAATACGCATATCTTCGGCGGATTAACGGGCGCTGTGTGTGCGCCAAGCCGAGCGTGCGTAAATACAGGAAAGTCTATTTTTCACACAATGATCGGGCAGGAACTGCATAAATGTGAGCACGCTACAAACATTCGTACTGATGTGAAATTAATGCCGCAAACGATGCGAGAATCGGGTTATTATACACATGCGGTCGGCAAATGGCATAACGACAAAGCGAGCTTCGCCAGAAGTTTTGATGGGGGTGACAAGCTGTTTTTTTACGGAATGAGTCCGCATACAAAAGTGCCTGTCCAAGACTTCGACCCATCCGGCGTCTATCCCAAGGAGCGGGAGTACATCGAGGAAACGTTCTCGACGCAATTATTTACTGATGCTGCCGTAGAGTTTGTTGAAGCGTATGATGAAGAGCGTCCTTTCTACCTGTACGTGGCATACACGGCACCTCATGATCCGCGAACAGCGCCAGAACCTTATGCTTCCATGTATCATCGAGATGATATTCCACTACCTTCCAACTTTCTCATGGAACATCCTTTTGACAATGGAGAAATGTCAGTTCGTGATGAGAATTTGGCATCCCTACCTCGGAATGGGGAGGAAATTCGTCAGCACATCGCAGACTATTATGCCATGATTACTCACATGGATGCAGAAATCGGGCGTATCGTGGGAGCGCTGAAAGAGAAGGGCATTTATGAGAATACACTTATTGTGTGTACCGCAGATCATGGTTTAGCTCTGGGTCAGCACGGTCTAATGGGTAAGCAGAACCTGTATGAACATAGCATTCGAATTCCGCTAATTATGTCTGGACCAGGATTGCCGCGAGGCAGGCAGTTGAGGGGGCTTTCTAGTAATATTGATATTTTCCCGACTGTGGCTGCAATTTGCGAGGTGGAGCTCCCCGAAGAAATAGAGGGCATTAACCTGCTGCCGTTCGTCTCAGAAGAAGACGATTCCATCCGAGACGTTGTATGTTCGGTATACAAAGATGTGCAGCGGATGGCCATGGATGGGCAGTGGAAGCTCATCCGTTACTACCGATCACCAATTACCGGATTGGGAACGGACTGTGTCCAGCTATTCAATCTTCAAGACGATCCTTGGGAAACGACGGATTTATCGAACCGTGCTATTGGCGTAGAACCAATGGAACGACTGTCCGCCGCGCTCGAGGACTGGATGCAAGTGACCGGAGATTTTTTAGCCAGACAGTAGTTCGGTATGAATTAAAGACCTAATTCGGAGAGGCTCGGATAATTATCCGGACGTCGTCCCAATGGCCAGTGATACTTCCGATCTGCTTCGGTAATAGGCATATCATTGATGGAAGCGTAACGGCGCTTATTTAATCCTTGGGTGTTAAACTCCCAATTCTCATTCCCGTAAGAACGGTACCATTGGCCGCCATCGTCATGCCATTCATAAGCGAAACGTACTGCGATACGATTGCCGTTATAGGACCAGAGTTCCTTAATGAGTCGATAATCCAGTTCTTTATTCCACTTTCTCGTAAGAAACTCGATGATTTGTGCTCTTCCCACAGGGAATTCGACGCGGTTCCGCCAACGGCAATCTTCGGAATAGTCGAGTGCAACCAGTTGAGGATTACGAGTGTTCCAGTCATCTTCGGCTTTTCGAACTTTAGCCGTTGCCGTTTCCAATGTAAATGGCGCTAAAAAAATTCGCATACGATTTCTCCTTTACTAGTATCCCATCCCAAAAGGATGGACCCATTTCTTCGGCTTTCAAATTAGTCGTTTGTACCAGTATATGGAGTCTTGGTATAATGGGTGATTTTCATAAGAAGGCTGCCGATAGGAATGGATCGGCAGCCTTTTGGGGTTTTAATTTTGAAGAACTGCCAAGACAAGACAAGTCTCATAGACGATGTTGAGAWGGCGCTGGGGGAAAGTAGAAAAAAAACGAGAGAGGCGCTGAACGCGTCCTCTCTCTTCAATAGGGCAATAATAGTTATCTTATTTATTATTTGGTAACGCTTTGACAGCTTCAACGGCATTTTTTGCAATTTCAGTTGCATCTACACGAGTAATCTCAGCTTTCGGATCGAACTTACCATCTGCATTTAAGTGTACTACGCCAATGGCGATCGCTGTTTGAATAGCACCTGAATTTAAGATATCGATTTGGTCGTTATCTTTAATATCCACAGGAGCTACTTTAATCATAGGCAGTTTACCGCTTGTTTGAAGCGTTTGAATGAGCAAAGTTGTGAAAGATTCACGTGTTACTTTGGAATTCGGGTCAATCTTAATGTTAATGTCTGTCCCAACGAGTCCAAGGGTTTCAGTGATCAGTTTCACGCCTTCTGCTGCGGAAATGGCTGCACCTGGATCTGAATGTACTTGGTGAGATTTCAAATAGTCAACAACGTTAGTTGCAATTTCAGTTGCATCAGCACGGGTAATTTCAGCTTTCGGATCGAACTTACCATCTGYATTTAATTGAACGGCACCAATGGCAATCGCTGTTTGAATGGCACCTGAATTTAAGATGTCGATTTGGTCATTATCTTTAATATCCACAGGAACTACCTTAATCATAGGCAGTTTACCACTTGATTGAAGCGTCTGAATAAGCAGATTTGTGAAAGATTCGCGCGTCACTTTGGCGTTCGGGTCAATTTTGATTTTAATGTCAGTATCAACTAGTCCAAGTGTTTCAGTGATCAGCTTTACACTTTCCGTAGCGGAAAGGGCTTCAGTCGGTGCTGCTGGTGCTTGGTGAGCTTTTAAGTATGCAATGGCGTTGAAAATTTCTTCTGCAGCATCAGCACGAGTGATTTGCGCTTTTGGATTCATTTTCCCATCTGCATCGAGTTTGATCACCCCGTAATTAATTGCGCGCTGGATTGAGCCTGAATATTCAACATTCAATTGATCGTTGTCACTAATATCAACAACTACTGGATTAATCAGTGGCAGCTTACCAAATGTTTCAATAGCACGAATGAGCTGATGCGTGAACTGTTCGCGAGTCAAGGTTGCATTCGGATCTAAATCTTTTGGAAGCTCAACATTGTTGACAGCAGCAGTGATTAGCGCATTGGCATACCAAGAATCATTATTAGCCTTAGCAAAATAATCAGTTGCTTTTGGCTCTTTTACGAATCTCACCAAATCTAGATTGAGCTTGAATGCATTTACGAGCAGTTGAATTCCTTGCGCTTCTGACATCGCTGCTTGAGGAGCAAACAAGTCAGACGTGATGCCGGAGACAATACCGCTTTGTTGAAGGGAAATGATTTTGTCCTTGGCTGCAACTTTATCCAAATCCGTGAAGCTTGAYGTAGCGGCGAAGCTTTGTCCTACAAGAGTTAAAGAAAACACAGCAGTTGCTGCGGATAGAGTCATCATTTTGAATATTTTTTTCATGAAATTCACCTCATATAGTTTGTTTATTTCCTTTTACATGATCATAAACGGTTGTCTGAAAGAAAAGGTTGCATCCTCCTAAAAAAGATTTGGATAACCCTCAACTAATAGAATCATCGCAGCGATGTGTGCCACTTTATCGGGACCGACGAACGATCCATTAAGCCGCCATAGCAGAAATAGACGGAAAAAGTACCGTTATTCCGCGCCGCTCTGTCGCAGGAAATGCAATAACAGCAGAAACTCCAGCTAATCGTCGGGAGGTACCCGAAATGTGCCGAATTTGCAGGAATTAGTGGTAGAAATTCCAGTTAATTGGACAAAAATGGATTAAACGAGGAAATTAGCTGGAGTAATCGGCGTTAATTACAAGTAAGATTGAAACCTGCCGTAATGAACAAATTAGCAGCAAAATTGCCAGTTTCCATTCGGGGGATGGGGGTGATGGGGGAAGTTCGGGTATGCAGGAGTTGATGGAAATGGGTTGAAGTTCGGATATGAGTGGGAGTCGGCGGAAATGGGGGAAGTTTGGGTATGCGGGAGAGTTAGTGGAAATTGGGTGGAAGTTCGGGCATGAGTGGGAGTGAGTGGAAGTCCGGGGATCAGCGAGAGCCGGCGGGTTAGGCGGATTCATATACAAAAAAACTGGCAAGCCGCAGTAGAGGCTCGCCAGTTCGGTGAAGGTGACACTTACTTCATGCCTGAAGTCGTGTAATTCTCAATAATATGCCTTTGGAAAATGATGAAGATGATAACGATCGGAGCAACCATCAGGGTAGCACCGGCCATCTGCAGGGCAAAGTTTTGGTTGGACTGACTTTTCAACAAGGAAAGTCCAACGGATAAGGTGTACAGCTTCTCATCGTTAGCGATGATTAACGGCCAGAGGAAGCTGTTCCAGCCAGCGATGAATGTCAGGATACCCTGAACGGACAGAATCGGCTTCGAGATCGGAAGCACGATTTGCAGGAAGGTACGGAATTCACCTGCACCTTCCATACGGCCGGCTTCGAGCAATTCGTCCGGTATGGTGACCATGAATTGTCGGAACAAGAAGATACCGAATGCGCCGACAAGCCCTGGCAAGACAATCCCGATCATGGTGTTTGTCAAATGCATCGCGTTAAGGATGAGATAAACCGGAATCATGGTTACCTGTCCGGGGATCATCATGGTTGCGAGCACGATGTAGAAGAGAGCTTTGCTCCCTTTGAAATGATATTTGGCAAATCCGAAGCCCGCCATTGCGTTTAGAAACATACCGACAAAGGAGAAAACAACGATACTGAGTGTATTCCCCAGATAGACACCGAAATTCATGCTAACGAACAGCTTTTTCACATTAGCAAGTGTAAAAGCATTCGGCCACAGTGTCGGCGGGATGCTCAGCACTTCGCTCTCCGATTTGAAGGTAGACAAAACCATCCAAATGAATGGCAACAGCATCACGAGTCCGAACAGAGTCAGAACAATGCCGGCTAACCACTGGAGCAGCCGATCGTTCGATCCCGAACCTACTGTTTGGCTCGAAGCAGATTTTGCAGACATGATTTATGCCCCCTTTCTCATTAAAGATCCGTATCCTTGTTCTGGAAGCGGAATTGAATCAGTGTCACGATGATGATGGAGAAGAACAGGATGAATGATCCAGCTGCTGCATAACCGAAGTGACTTAACTGGAAACCATTGCGATAAATGAAAAGTGCAACGGATGTCGTGCTGTCCAAGGGACCGCCTTGGGTCATAATGAAAGGCTCCTCGAAAAACTGCAGCCAACCAATCATCGTTGTGATCGAGACGAAAAAGATGGCAAAACGCAGCATCGGGATCGTAATGTACCACATTTGCTGCAAACGAGTCGCCCCGTCTAGCTCCGCTGCTTCATAATTGGATTTCGGAATCCCTTGCAGACCGGCAATGAAAATAATCATATTGAGGCCAATGGCTCTCCACAACGCTAGTAATATCAGCGATATTTTCGCAACGATAGGGTGTGTCAACCAAGGAACAGGTCCAAGGTGAACCAATTTGAGCAAGTAATTTAATAACCCGAATGACGGATTGTATAGGTAGAACCAAACGACAGCGACGGCAACAACGTTGGTCACGGAAGGAAGGTAATAGACGACCCGGAACACTTTGAAGATACGTGATGTTCCGAAATTAATAAGTACTGCGACGCCAAGTGAACAGAGGATAACCAGTGGAACCCCAATCACAACGTAGAACAACGTATTGAAGATCGCTTTGATAAAAATCGAGTCGGAAAGTACGTCCTTATAGTTTTGCAGGCCAATGAACTTGATATTTGAATAATCGGCTAACCCAGCTAAGTCCATGTTCGTGAAGCTAATCACCAAGGCAATCAGGATCGGTATCACAGAGAACAGGGTTAATAGAATTAATGTTGGAGCAATAAAGAAATAAGGCGCTCTTTTGGCGGCAGATCCCTTCATGACAAATCCTCTCCTTTCCGAGGGATGAAGTGCTTGTAGCACTCAACAGCTAACCAACATGAGCTGGCTAGCTGTTGAGTAGAAATATGGTTATTTGGAAAGGATGGATTCGGACTTTTTGTTGAAAGCATCCAATTCAGTTTGAACGTTGGCGCCACCACGATAAATATTTTCAAAAGTTTTCAGAACGTTTTGAGCGATTTCTTCCCAAGACTTAATCAGTGGCATCGGCTCGGAAGCGTTCATTTGTTCTCCGATTACTTTGTAATTGGCATCGTTCGTCAGAGAAGGATCTTCCCAAGCTTTCTTCGTTGCTGGCAATGTGTTCGTCAGTTTCAGCCACTCCAGCTGTGTTTCTGGCTTGCTCATATATGCCAAGAACTTGAGCGCTTCATCTTTATGCTCTGTGTATTGGAAGACGGATAGATCCGAACCTCCTAAGGAGGATGTGTTGTTTAGTTTCTTAGGTAGTACAGCTGTAGCCCATTTGTCCTTGAGATCAGGAGCTTGGTCGTTAATTAGCTTGATCATCCAAGGCCCGCTGATGAACATTGGCGTAATGCCTTTTTGGAAGGCCGGTACGATGTCCATGCCAAGGTCTTTCGGTGCAGAGCCATTTTTGAAGAAACTGTTCAAGTACTCAACCGCGCCAACGAATTCAGGTTGGTTGAAAAGCGGTTTGTTGCCATCAAGCAGCTTGGAACCATTTTGACGTGCGAACATGAAGGCTAGAGATTGCTCTTTCGCATCGATGCTAATTCCGTAATTGCCATTACCGCGTGCAGCCAATTTCTTAGCAGCATCGGACAGCTCGTCCCAAGTTTTCGGAGCTTCGTTATAACCAACGGATTTTAGAAGATCAGTACGATAGTAAAGCACGCGAGTATCGATATACCAAGGAATACCAACAACGCTTTCACCCTGTTTGGTTGTGTTGACGGCTCCTGGATAGAAGTTAGTTTCTGCAAATTCAGGATATTTGCTGAGTTCCGGTTTCAAATCCATCAAGGCTTTGGCGGAGGCGAACTCCGGAATCCAGGTTGTACCCATTTGAAGGACGTCTGGTCCTTTCTTGGAAGCAACAGCTGTTAGTAGTTTGTCATGAGCTGTGTCCCAAGGCAACGCTTGTACATTGATTTTGATATTTGGATTGTCTTGCATGAATTTCTCTGCGATTTTCGGGAGCGATTTCGCCTCTTCGCCCATTCCCCAAACATTAAGTGTTACTTGTGAACCGCCTGTTGCTGGACTTCCAGAGCCTTGTGGTGTTTCGCTCTTAGAGCCACATCCTGTAAGAACTCCCGCTACCAACAAGGTCCCGGCCAATACTGTTGTAATCTGTTTACGCATTTCCTTTTCCTCCCAGTTGTTATTCATTTGTTTAATAGGGTGCACGGTTATTCATGAAAATATTAGTTAAATACATACATTTTTTAACCGGATACTCTCAGGAATAAAATCAGATTCCCTACTAAATAATAGAAATACGATACGCTATGCATATTGCTGTGAAACGTTTCGATTTACTTTAAAAAATACTTTATAATCTCTATTTCGGTGAATAGAAACGTTTCGATGTCATTATAAAACAACTTGATATCGTTTTCAACTAGTTATTTTTAAACAATAAAAACGTTTTTAATGTTTAAATTAGCTTTTCATAACAGGTTGACGTCATTTTTTATAGTGTTTATAATATGAATCGAAACGTTTCTATCTATCCTTTATCCAGATTGAAATCAAATGAATGAGGCCAAAGGAGGCATCGTGATGACGGATCAACAATTGAATGCTCTGCTTAAGGAGCTCACTTTGGAAGAGAAAATATCCCAACTATTGCAGTTGGCCGCTCCTTTCTTCGATGGATCGGGGACCGAGGGGCAGATTACTGGCCCAATGGCGTCCATGGGGATTAACGATGACATTGTAAAAAATACGGGCTCCGTGTTGGGGCTGTCTGGTGCAATAGAAACAATTGGCGTCCAAGAAGCTCATATGAAAAAGAACCGTCTGGGAATTCCGCTGCTCGTCATGGCGGATATTATCCACGGCTATAAAACGATATTCCCTGTGCCGCTCGCAATCAGCTGCTCCTGGGATTTGGAAGCGGCTGAACGAAGCGCGGAAATCGCTGCGGCAGAAGCGTCAGCTGCCGGCGTACATGTTACGTTCTCACCGATGGTTGACTTGGTGCGTGATCCCCGTTGGGGACGTGTTATGGAAACGACAGGTGAAGACCCTTACCTGAACGGAGAGTTTGCTAGGGCTTTTGTCCGCGGCTATCAGGGAAAAGATTTGAAGAATGATCTTACGCGTCTTGCAGCTTGCGTGAAACATTTTGCAGCATATGGGGCGGGCGAAGGTGGTCGCGACTACAATACGGTCGATATGTCGGAGCGTCAAATGCGGGAATATTACTTGCCTGCTTATAAAGCGGCACTGGATGAGGGTGCTGAGCTTGTTATGACGGCGTTCAACACGGTAGACGGTATTCCAGCCGCAGGCAACAAGCGGTTAATGCGTGATTTGCTTCGTAAAGAGTGGGGCTTTGACGGTGTTGTTATCTCTGACTGGGGTGCAGTGAAGGAAATGATCCCGCATGGCGTAGCGGCCGACGAAGCAGAAGCAGCCTGCAAAAGTCTGCTAGCGGGTGTTGATATTGAAATGATGACCACCTGTTATGAGAATCATTTGAAGCAGCTTGTTGAACTCGGGGAAGTAGATGAAGCTTTGATCGATGAAGCAGTTCTTCGAATCCTGGAGCTGAAACAGAAGCTGGGATTGTTCGATAATCCGCATCGGGGTGCTGATGTTAACCGCGAACGTGAGATTGTCATGAGTGCAGAGCATCGTCAGGCAGCACGTGATTTGGCTGTGAAGTCCTGCGTTCTCTTGAAAAATGAGTCCGTGCTCCCGCTTAAAAAGGAACAAAATATCGCTTTGATTGGCCCGTTTGCTCAAAACGGAGATATCCTCGGCCCCTGGTCGTGGTTGGGCTCGAAAGACGATGCCGTTCAGCTATATGACGGCTTGAAAGCCAAAACGTCCCGCATCGTTACGGCTCAAGGCAGTAACATTGAGAGCTTAACGGCAGAGCAGCTGGAGGAAGCATTAAGTGTGGCGCGCGAAGCCGATGTGATCGTGTTAGCCCTCGGCGAGCACTCGGATATGAGCGGAGAAGCAGGCAGCCGAGCTAATATCCGCCTTCCGGATGCTCAGCTTGAGCTGACTGCCAAGCTGAGCAGCCTTGGCAAGCCGATGGTAGCGGTACTGTTCAATGGCCGCCCGCTAGATCTTCACGGTGTATACGACGTAGTGGATGCCGTGCTTGAAGCATGGTATCCCGGAACCGAAGGCGGTGCGGCGGTCGCGGACCTTCTGTACGGGGACAGCAATCCATCGGGTAGATTGACCATGTCGTTCCCATTTGCCGTTGGACAAGTTCCCGTCTATTACAACAACTTCAATACAGGACGTCCACAGGGAGCTCCTGATGCTCAGGTACGTTATGTTTCTCAGTACTTAGATATTCCGAATGCACCGCTGTATCCTTTCGGCTATGGCTTGAGTTATACGACGTTCGCTTATAGCGACGCTTCGATTTCATCCGATCGGATGGTTTCCGATCAAACGCTTAAGGTGACGGTGAAGGTTGAAAACACGGGGAAAGTTGCTGGAGAAGAAGTCGTTCAGCTATATGTGCGCGATCTGGCAGGCGAAGTGGTTCGTCCGTTAAAAGAATTGAAAGCATTCCGCAAAATAAAGCTGCAACCGGGTGAGGGTCAGGAAGTCACTTTCTTATTGACGGAGGAGCAGCTTCGTTACCATCATTCCGACTTGTCCTACACAAGTGATGCTGGCGAGTTCGCTGTTTTCGTTGGCGGGAATAGCAGGGATGTTTTACAGGCACTTTTATTTAAATTGATCAAGTAAAAAGTCAGCATGAGGAAAGCGAGTGAACAACATGGCAGCTGCCGTACAGGCGGATTTTCAACTGAAGTCGGGAAATTTGCAATTTTCCTTCCTTAGCAGCGGGGATATTCGCGAAATGATGTATAAGAACATAATGATTAACCAATGGGTTGCTAATCCTGTTGATGGATCACTAAATAACCTATATTTGCGTGTGTATTCTGCTGATGGAATCAAAATTGTACCGCTGATGGGCGCTCGCTCAGTAAGCAAAGTGCAGTACTCGGAATCCAAAGTATCTTGGCAAGGTTCGGCTGAAGGACTCCACTACGAACTAACTTTCCATCTGACACCACATGACATCTGGTTCTGGGAAGTTCAGGTGAAGGGAGAAGACGCGGAAGTTGACGTCGTTTATGGGCAGGATGTCGGTCTTGCAGATAAAGGTGCCGTCCGCAGTAACGAGGCTTATTTATCACAATATATCGATCACGCAGCTTTTGAAAATGGTCAAAACGGCTATGCCGTGTGCTCTCGTCAAAACATGCCGCAACAAGGGGCGTTCCCCTACTTGCAGCAAGGTGGATTAACCAAGTTAGTAGGTTATTCGACGGATGGTTTCCAGTTCTACGGTTTATCGTACAAGGAAACAAACGTACCTGAAGCGTTAACCCAAAGCATGCTGGCGAACGAAGTGTACCAGTACGAATTCGCGTTCACGGCGCTGCAATCCGAACGTGTGAAGGTGAACGGAACCGCACGTTTTGTGTTCTACGGCTTGTTCAAACCTGATCATCCAGAGACCATTAATGGTCTTGAATATAAGTCTGACATCACGCGCGCATGGGAAGAAGCTAATGCTCAAAGCCATGAATTCAACCAGCAGCTCGATAAAGTGACCTTTTCCGGCAATCTGGGTGACCCGCTGACCACCGTGTCAATGACCCAAGATGAGATTGCCCGTTATTTCCCGAACAGACGTCAAGAAGAGTTTGCTGGCGAAAGGCTGCTGTCTTTTTTCACGGAAACCCATGAACACGTTATTCTGAAGGACAAAGAGCTTCTCGTAGAGCGCCCGCATGGTCATATCCTCATGTCTGGCGATAATGCTCGCCTGAAGGAAGACGTCATGACGACCACTTCATATATGTACGGTATTTTCAATTCGCAGGTAGTTGTCGGAAACACGTCGTTCAACAAAATGTTGACAAATGCACGGAATGCGTTAAATGTGATGAAAACTTCAGGGCAGCGCATTTACGTGGAGGTTCAAGGCGAATACCGACTGCTCACTATGCCGTCGATGTTTGAACTTGGTTTCAACTATGCGCGCTGGTACTACAAAATGGTGGACGATACCCTTGTTATCACGAACCTGACTACCGTTGACACACCGGAAATCCATTTGCAAGTTCGCTCCCAAAGCGGGAAAACTTATCGTTTCCTCGTAACGAATCAGATCACGATGAATAACAACGAATACGAAACGCCATTCAGCTGCAAGCAAGAAGGGCAAACGTTGTCCTTCTATGCGTCTCCTGAGTCCGACAGCGCGAAGGTTTGGCCGCAGTTGTGCTACCGAGTGCGCGTTGCAGGAGCGGATATGAGCGTTGGCAATGAAACTCTGTTAGCGCAAAACATCCAGCCCCTTGYCGCTTCGACAGTTGTTATGGAGCTTGGCGATAGCAGCGAATGGAGCCTGACCATTCAAGGACTCCTGCGGGATGAAGATCTGCCTTTCACAGAAGTAGATCCTGCCGCTGAGATCACGCGTTACCGGGACTTTTTTGCCAGTGTGATGAATGGGTTCCATCTGTCGCAGAACGGTGGCGCAGCTGACAGCCTGGAGAAAGTCAATACGCTTGCCTGGTGGTATACGCACAATATGCTAGTCCACTACTCCGTCCCTCACGGTTTGGAGCAGTATGGGGGAGCCGCCTGGGGAACACGTGATGTGTGCCAAGGACCAACAGAATACTTCCTTGCTACACAAAAATATGGTGAAGTACGCGATATTCTCAAAACCGTCTATTCCCATCAATATGAAGACGACGGCAACTGGCCTCAGTGGTTTATGTTTGACCGCTATGCGGCGATTCAACAGGAAGAAAGCCATGGCGATATCATCGTGTGGCCGCTGAAAGTGTTGAGTGATTATTTGGCGGCTACCAAAGACTTTGGTATTCTCCAGGAGAAAGTTCCGTATACGAAGCGACATGTGTTCGCATTTACGGAAGAGCCTGCAACCCTATTTGATCACGCCAAAAAGGAGATTGCTTACATCAAGCAGCATTTCCTTCATGGCACGCATCTTTCTTCGTATGGCGATGGCGATTGGGATGATACGCTTCAGCCTGCCAATGCGCAGTTAAAGAAATATATGGTTAGCAGCTGGACTGTTGCATTAACCTACCAGGTGTTCAACCAATTATCCGCGGCGCTTAGTGAAGCCGATGAAGAGATGGCAGCGGAGCTAAGAGATTTGGCAGCAGGTATTAAGGCTGATTTCAATCGCTACATGCTGGGAACGGACGTTATCCCGGGCTTCCTATACATGGAGGAGCCAGGCAAAGCGGAGCTGATGCTGCATCCTACGGATAACAAGACGGGGATTCAATACCGCTTGCTTCCGATGACGCGCAGTATGATCGGTGAGCTTTTGACAGAAGAACAGGCCATTGCCCACTACAATCTCATTAAAAAAGAGCTGTATTATCCAGACGGTGTCCGGTTAATGAACCGTCCTGCGGGCTATGTCGGCGGGATCAGCACGAACTTCAAACGGGCTGAGCAAGCAGCGAACTTCGGCCGAGAGATCGGGCTGCAGTACGTCCACGCTCACATCCGCTTCGTCGAGGCCATGGCCAAATTGGGCAAATCCGATGAAGCCTGGAAGGGACTCGAGATGATCAATCCGGTCGGCATCCGCCGTGTTGTGCCGAATGCGGAACTGCGTCAGAGCAACTCCTACTTCAGCAGCTCGGATGGGAAGTTCAACACGCGTTACGAAGCACAGGAGCATTTCGGAGAGCTGAAGGAAGGCGCCGTACCGGTCAAAGGCGGATGGAGAATTTATTCCAGCGGTCCTGGAATCTATATGAACCAGCTGATCTCTAACGTGCTGGGTATTCGCATGGAAGGCGGCGATCTTGTTATCGATCCTGTGCTTCCGCAAGAATTGGATGGTCTGCAGTTCGATTTCCAAGTAGTGGGACGTCGGGTGACGTTCATCTATCACTTAGAAGATCGTTCCGCAAGTTATGTGACGATTAACAAGAAAGAAGTGAACGCCGAAGCAACCGCCAACCGTTATCGCCAGGGTGGCCTTCGCATCAGCGCGCAGGATCTGAACACTCTTTTAAATGAAGAATCCACTGTGATTGATGTGTATCTGTAAGAAAAATCGGCGATCTTAAGGATCGCCTTTTTCCTTTTAAAAAGTCCTTTATGATATAGTAAGAAGAAAACGAAAGTGTAGATGTTAGGAGCGGTTTTTGTGATCAGCATTAAAGATGTGGCCAAAAAAGCGGGCGTTTCGATCTCGACCGTATCCTATGCGCTCAACGGAAACCCCAAGGTAACGGAGGAAACGAGTGCAAGGATTTTGAAGATAGCCAGCGAGCTGAACTATGTTCCGAATGCCGCGGCAAGAACGTTGAAAAAGCGGGCCTCCAAAATCATCGGTGTTTATTTGACTGATTTCAGCGGAGCGTTTTACGGGGAAATTCTGCAGGGGATGAAAGAGGTACTGAACAAAAGGGGTTATGATCTGATCGTTTGCAGCGGTTCCTACTCCCACCGGTTGCTGCCACAGCGGATGATTGACGGAGCTGTCGTCCTGGACCACTCGTTCGCTAGCGAAGAGCTGCTGCAATTGGCAGACCACGGACATAAATTGGTTGTGCTGGACCGAGAATTGAACCATCCGAACATTAATCATATTCTTCTGGATAACAAAGCGGGAGCCACTCTAGCCGTCGAATATGTAATCGAAAGAGGCCATCGGAAACTGTATGTCGTAACAGGGCCGAAGGATTCCTACGACTCCAAACAGCGTTTGCAGGCAACTAAACAATCCATCGAGCGTAATTCCGATCTGATCTATGTCGAGATTGAGGGCAATTTCAATAAGGATTCCGGGGAACGAGCTGCCGAGCAAATCATGCGGGAATATACAGAGCCAGTTGCTGTTTTTTGCCTGAACGATGAAATGGCCATTGGCCTGTACAACACGCTGGTGAAAACGGACTTCCGGATTGGCGAACACATCCACATCATCGGTTTCGACAACATCGAGCTGACGCAATACACCCAGCCGCGCCTAGCGACGATCGATTACTCCAAGCGCAAGTGGGGGGCTTTGGCTTCTGAGCAGCTTATCAAGCTGATTGGGGGAGAGAAAGTGGAGCACGAGCGGGTTTATGTGAGTCTGATTAAGGGCGAGTCGGTTGGAAAAGGATGAGATGAGCTTTGTTTTCGCTTACAAATGAAACAGCAGCGGCATGCTAAGACTTTATCTTCAAGTCTTGGTCTGCCGCTGTTTGGTTTTGTGA
>NZ_JBFTQB010000022.1:0-16700 GCF_056398785.1 Paenibacillus sp. 01T422
CAGGCAGCACGATGAAGCAGTTCCTCTCCGATTATCGATTGAATAAGGCGAAACGACTGCTCGCAGAATCGGACCTCCCTGTCACCGAAGTCGCAGCGGCTACGGGTTTTGGCGATATTTCGCATTTTTTTAGCGTGTTCAAAAAAGGTACCGCTCTCACACCGAAACAATATCGCAAGGAAACAGTAAGCGGTGCTCGAGGCTAATTTAATGACATCAAACAAAACAAGCCAGAAAGTCTTCTTAGACCTTCTGACTTGTTTATTCCAGTGTGCGAAGTAAGGATTGGGGAAGCTGTGCAATCGTACCCCGGTACAATTCGCCGGTTTGCGCTGATGCGAGCGGCAGAGTAATTGACATGCGGTTCTCACCATGCCCAGTCTCTACTGTAACATAGCTCCCTCCTGCGGCGGTTTCCCATACTTGCAAATCTTCCACTAAGGTTGCTTACTCATGCTAACTTTTCTTCTTGCTTGCGACAAGTTTCTGCTAGCAGCATGAGCACGAGTCCTTGCCCGTATAAAGTCGGATACTGTGGGATCTCTTGATAAGCTGCAATGCTTTTCATCACCGGAGTGCCTCCTGATACGCCAGATACAACACCATCCTCCGAAATGGAGGAGAGTACTGCGTCCATTGCCCGCTCAGCAGCTGCCTGATATCGGTCATTCCGCTTGATGAGACCGATGTMCATTGCTTTCCGAATGCCATAGGCAATCCCGGCGCTGCCGGAGACCTCCCGGTAAAACTCATGATGATCCATAACCGTGCTCCACAGACCATCTTCTTGTTGATAAGCAATAAGACCTGCAATTAAGCGCTCGTACCTCATTATGAGTTCGTCTGGAATAGCTATGAGTGGTGCGATCTCCTTCACGATCAGTGGAACACCTGCTGCAATCCACGCATTCGCTCGTGTCCAACGTGCAGCTGACATATGGTCCGCGGAGTCGCAGTTCCATCCATGAAACAACACACCGCTGCTCTCATCCTGCAGCACGTTGAGATGAATGAGCACTTGTTGCAGCGCCTCTTCGGCATATTGCGTGCTCCCAACAAGCGATGCTGTCCGGGCAAGGAACAATACCGCCATAAACACGGTATCTGCCCATACCTGCTCTGAGAATACCGCATTTTCCGTCACCGTATGCTCAAATGCCATCTCTCGCGTACGAGGCGCTTCCTYGATCATCCACTCAGCGATCCGGATCGCCTCATCCCTGTACCATACGTCATCCTGAAGCTGGTGCAGGGCTGGGAAAATGGCAAACGGGGCAATCGAATTAATCACCTTCGTTCCTTTGGCTTTCTCCTTATTCTGCTCGACCCACCCCTTCAGATAAGGCAGCACTTCGGGTTTACCTGTAGCTTCATAATACTCAAGCATTGCAATCAAACCAACACCCGGCACCCAATCCCAATGTTGGATGTCCATTCCCCAATTCCCGCTGTGATCTTGGATCATTTCCTGCCAAACCTTTTGCGCAGTGATTGAAATCGTCAAGAAAATTCAGCTCCTTTTTATGTACACAAGCCCACAAGATTTCATGTTTATAGAATCACTTTACCATCTATATACGCATAAACGCTTGGGCTTCTGTCTTAAAAAAGTGGGGAAAAGTCCAGAGTTCTCCGTCAAAACACCGCTTGAGGGGGCTGTGGCAGCCGACGGCGCTATCGTATTGGTTCGTTGGATGAAATCCAACGAACACGGTGATTACACTCCTGATTTRCTCATTTCATTGGACGAAATCCAATGGAAATGCCATATCCGGCGCTAGAGCACCACGATTAACTGATCTCATTGGATTTCATCCAATAAAATCGCTAATCGAGCCTCCAAATCACTGTTTTCGTTGGATTTCGTCCAACGGGGCTGTGCCGCTCCAAATGCTGTAACGTTGTTTTTCACCGCTAACGTGTGCGATCCGCTCCACACCCACGACTTAGCGTCGAAAAACACGCTTAGCTCTCGCGGGGGGGTAGCGTCAAGAAGTTTGTGTAGGTAGGTTTATCCATCGGGACGAGGGGCAACCTTCGTTTACCCAAAAAAAAGACCAAGGATAAAATCATATCCTCAGTCCCATCTTTTATGATTGATATTTACGTATAAATGCAATCGCGCTGGCGATATCCTTCTCAGGCTGCTCCCCAACTTCGCGTTCGATCGTCAAGTAGCCTGTGTAACCAATATCACGAAGCGTTTGGAAGTATCGTGCAAAATCAACATGCCCTTCACCCAGTGCAAGCTCGCGGTAATACGGCCCGGACGTCGCGGCCTCCGCGATTTGCTCATGACTCATCGGCTTGTATCCTAGAGAGCCGTACACTTCGCGCGGATCAGCCTGACGCAGACGAACACCGTCTTTTACATGTGTATGGACGATATAATCTTTCAAAGTGATAATACCTTGAACAGGATCATCACCTGTAACCATGACCATATTCGCAGGGTCGAAGTTAACCGAGACTCCGTTGGTAGAGAGGGAATCCAGGAAGCTTTTCAAATGCCCAGCAGGTTCTGGACCCGTTTCGATGGCAAAGTAAGCGTCTAAGCTTTTGGCATATATTCCTAATTCCTCACAAGCCCGGTGCATGGTCTCATAGATCGGATCGTTCGATTGATCAGGCACGACACCGATATGCGTTGTAACAACTTTGGTGCCAAGCTCAACAGCAAGGTCTAGAATACGCTTCGATTTCTCGATTTTCTCCGCATTGACAGAAGCATCCTGGAAACCATGACCGCCTAAATCCCCGCATAATGCTGAGATTTCAAGCCCAAGAGAGGCAATGTAGTCTTTGAGCTCCTTGCGTGCTCCGGATGACAAATTCGCCGGATCCATCTCACCGGAGACCGCGTAAATCTGCACCCCGTCTGCGCCTAGCTCTTTCGCTTTCTTCAAACCGTCCCGCACGCCAAGTCGGAGACTGTCCACCATGATACCAATTGGATTCATTCGAATTGTCAACACCTTTCACATAGCTATGGATTACTGTCTATTCCATATCTTCCCATAATCTTTTAATGTTTTGCAACCCTATTAACGTCCCTGTTTTGCACTCTTCCATACCTTCAAACTCCAAGGAAATGTAACCGTCATAACCAGAGTCTTTGATAACGCGCAATACTTCTCTCATATCGATATCGCCGTGTCCGACAATGGCGCCGCGCAAGTAATCGCCCTGCAAGGTTTGGAACCAGCCTTGACCTGGATTTTGGTGTGACGGACGCAGATAAAAATCTTTGATATGGACCATTGATGCATAGGAAATGTTGTTTTTCACGGCAGCTACGGAGTTCTCGTCAGCACACATGAAATTACCCACATCCAGTGTCGTCCGGAAATTCGAACGGTCTACGGCTTGGATTAAAGCTTGAACCCGGTCACTATGCTGAACAAAATAACCATGGTTTTCAACGCTTGTCGTAATGCCGTAAGTCAGGGCATAGTCAGCAATTTGACGGCAGGCTTCAGCCATTCGTTCTAACTGTTTATTGAAATTTGCAATTGAACGGTCCGCACTTTGCGCGACATCGTGCCGCATTTTTTTGACGCCAAGTCTTGCCGCAAGATCAACTTCACCTTTTACCCGTTCAATTTCCTTCTGATGAGCCTCTTCGGAATCCGTTAGAAAATTTGCGCCAATCGCGTAATTGGAGATTTCGATGCCGCGTGATTCCGCCTTTTCGCGAATGCGATCCGCCAGCTCGAAGTTGCCGGGCAAATCATAGCCAAGCGGCACGATTTCAACGTGCTCACCGCCTTGATCTGCAATCCAATCGATGACAGCCATGATGTCCATTTCGCCGGACTTCAACGCTTGAAATAAACTATACGTACTAACGCCCAATTTCATGTGAGTACCTCCATGCTAGTTTCTACCGGACTATAATTTGATTTCTTGGCCTTTTGCAGCCGATTCATAAATACCGCACAACATTTTCATCATGTTAACGCCATCTTCAACAGGGCTTATCGGCGTACTGCCCGTTTGGCAGCTCTCGATGAAGTGATTAATTTCATTTTGAAAAGCCTGCGGCACATTAATCGATTTCGCATCGGTTTGTGGGGACATATTCAGAATCGTATCGTGCATTTCCGTTACAAAAACAAGCTCAGGCTCAATTTCCACCCCACCCTTGTCTCCATAAAGCTTAACAGCGATCTCATCCTTTTTGGCATGCAGCGTAAAGCTGACATCAACCAGCAGTGATGCTCCATTTTCAAAGCGGATTAAGGCATTGGCCATATCTTCAACTGTATTGTGAGCAACATCATAATCAGCCGCTTTATAAAAGGAAAGATTACGAACATTCGCGCGGTTCCCAAGCTTATTATACGTATTCCCGCTGACGGAAACCGGCTTCGGTCTACCCATCATATACCAGCATAGGTCGATAACATGCACACCAATATCGATCAAAGGTCCACCGCCAGAACGCTCTGTATCCGCAAACCAACCACCAGGGTTGCCTAAACGGCGTAGACAGGACGCTTTCGCATAATAAATTTCACCCAAATTATCGTTGTCGATGAAGGATTTGACCAGCTGAGCATTGGCATCATATCTGCGGACAAAGCCTACTTGCAGCGTTTTTCCCGTTTCACGGACAGCGTCTTGAATAAGGAGTGCTTCCTCCACGGTTTTACAAAGCGGCTTCTCTACTAGAACGTGCTTGCCAGCGCGCAAGGCCGCAATACTGATCTCAGCATGTGTATTATTCCATGTACAAATACTAACAGCATCTATTTCTGGATTAGCGAGCAATTCGCGATAGTCCGTGTAGATGTGCTCCACGTTATATTTTGCTGCTTTATCCTCAGCTCTTTGGCGGTTAAGATCACACACCGCATATAAATTAGCGTTAGCCTGTTTCGCGTAGGACTCGAAATGCATTTCGGAAATCGAACCTGCTCCAATTACACCAATATTCAACTTGTTCATACTCATAGCAATTTCTTGCCTCCCTTGGTTGTCTTATAAACTCAGAATACCATGGTTTTTGCCTAGGTTGAATGTATAGGATGAGCAAGTGCATGGACTATTTGTTCAAAATAGAAAAGACCCTGCGTAATTTGAAAGCTGCGCCAGGTCCATTCCGTAACTCACAACGACACCGTCTTCGAGTCCGTACGGCGCCCTTGCTCTTTGAGCATAAAGAGTATATTCATAAGACCAACGAGCAGGAAACAAATCCAAGGAAGCCAGGTCCAGTCAAGTACCGTACCCAAATCGTACAAATAGCCGCCTCCCACATTACCAAGCATAGCTCCGACAGATAACGCAAAACTATTGAAACCGAAATAGCTGGCTATGCTTCCGCTCCCTGCAAATTCAGACACCATCGTATTCATCATTGGCTGCAAGAACACCTGTCCGATCATAAACGCAATAACACCGGCATAAATCCCGATCATAGACCCCGTCATTCCGATGGTGAAGAGCCCGACAGCGAGAAACAGTGTCGCGAGTGACAGCACGCCGAAGGGCTGCATTTTGGATTGGCCGAGCTTGGCAAACGGAACTTGCAACAGCACCATGATGACGGCACCGCAGGAGTAAATCAGGCCGATATTAGCCTCCGGTGCAATCTGATTCACGCGGAACGGAACGGCAATATAGAGTTGTCCGACGAGCGACCACGCTAACATGGTGAGCACCATAAAGCGGCGGAATGCGCGGTTTTGAAGGACTTTTTTCATTTGCGGCAGCATTCTGGCGTCCTGCGGTTTCTGTTCATTTTTAATGTGCGGCAATAAAAGAAGACTTAAGAAAAAGGAAAAGACAAAAATCAGCGTCGCCGTCAAACTCACATATTTAAAATGAAACCCCATTAAAAGCGCACCCAGCACGGGTCCTACGACGAAACCCATATTGCTCAGCATTTCACGAATTGCATACACAGTGATCCGATTCTGAGGAGTCGAAAGTGCTGCATAATACGCGTAGCTAGCGGGTTGAAACAGCGCTGCACCCAAACCAGAGAAAAAGCAGGCAATAATCAAGCCAGGCACATGATCAACGAAGCCGAACATCCCAAAACCAAACGTCCGAATAAACAGTCCGATCAGAATCGTCCGCTTATAACCAAGTCGATCGGCCAAGGTGCCGCAAAAGGCAGAAAGCCCCTGCTGGCTAAGGCTGCGAATGGCTGAAATGACGCCAACGATCGTCACACTCAGCAGCAAATCGTGCAGTAAGTAGGAAGCAAGCAGCGGAATCATCATATAAAAGCCAACCGCCATGCTGAACGTATTCATAAACATGACCCAGAAGGGCAGCTTAATGTCCGTAAGCTTTTTCCATAGATGCATCATCATTAGTTCCTCGTTTCCGTCTGCGATGTGTCAATCTCTGTCAATCTCAACACGATACCTGATTCTGAGACGATTGCCTATGGACTTTCTTTGTATGGGCTTGGGTATATTATTGCTGTCAATTTTGTTATACTCTAATAACCAATCAAACAAACAAGAACAAACACAAATGCACGTTACTTTTTTTTTGGAAAAATGATAGAAGGCGGGAGAACGATGTTATCCGAGGTTAGACATTCCAAAATCATCGAGCTGCTGAATCAGGCAGGTTCAATAAAGGTATCTGAACTGAGTAAAGCCTATCAGGTGACGGAAAAAACGATTCGCGAGGATTTAGAGAAATTAGAGGCTTCCAGTATTTTGAAAAGAGTACATGGAGGAGCGGTCCTCGTCGAAAGCTCGAATTCGATGCTGCCGATTCATAAACGAAGAGTTCGCCAGCAAGCTGAGAAAGAACAGATCGCCGCAGAGGCATATCAATGGATTGAGGACGGACAAATCATCCTGCTTGATGGGGGCTCTACGACGCTGGAGCTTGCGAAGCTCATCCAACACCGTGCGCTAACCGTGATTACGAATGATACGAAGATTGCCGCCACCTTAGCCGAAAGCCCTCATATCGAGCTGTGCATGTTAGGCGGATACCGCCGCAAAGGCACTTATACGATCATCGGGCCAAGCGCCATTCAGATGGTGGATGAGCTTAATGTGGATATTGCTTTCCTTGGATGCACGGGCATTGATTTGGAAAGGGGCATCTCCGTGTTTCACCGGGATGAGGCGGAGCTGAAGAAGCGAATGATCAAAGCTTCGAAGAAGAAGATTCTTCTTACGGATCACACGAAATTTGATCAAACTGCGTTGATTTCATTTGCTTCGCTGAAGGAGATTGATCTTTTGATCACAGATGCTGAGGCCGATGATGAGTTAATTGCGAGGTATTCTGAGCAAGGGCTTGAGGTTCGCAGAGGGAACTATTTGTAAGCTGTCGGGGTAGTTACCAGATTTGACTGGGCGGTGGAACTACAGTCCTCTATTTCTCATAAAACCGAAGCTTTTGCCCATCGATGGGAACTACGATCCTCTATTTCGCCGATATCTGCTTTCATGTCAGCTTGCATGGAGAAATAAGACCCTGTAGTTCTCACTTGCCCACTGAAATCGCTCATATGAGCAGAATAAAGTCCTACAGTTCCTCTAAATTAAGGCGCAACAGGTGCTGCCAGCTTCCAACTCAAATAGGGCCATCGATGGCCCTATTCACATATTTATGGGATGAGCAGAATCTTCCCGGTGCTCTGTCTGCTTTCAATCAATCGATGTGCTTCAGCGCCATCCTTCAAAGCAAAGCTCGTCAAGCTGCCCATCTGAATGATGCCCTCACGCAGCGCTTGAAACAGCGCCTGTGCACGCTCAATTCGATTGGCCAATGAGGTCACATGGTTCCACAAATCGCCACCAGTTAGCGTCTTCGAAGTATCCATGAGCATTCTTGGATCTACATGCGGCGGATCTCCACCTGCCATCCCATAGAAAACGACTGTCCCTTTCGTTCTCACAGCCGCGAAGCTTTCCATTAACGTAGAGCCAACAGAATCGTAAACGACATTAGCGCCTTGTTGCCCATCCGTGAAGCGGATCACTTCTTGCACCCACTCCGTGTCATAACCGAATACGACATCTGCGCCAGCCTGCAGTGCGGCGGCCTGTTTGGCTGCCGATGAGGTCAAACCGATGACCCTTGCTCCTTTACTCTTGGCGAGTTGGATCAATAGTTGTCCCACGCCCCCTGCCGCAGCATGGACAACAATATCGTCGCCTGCCTGAACCGGATAGCTGTCATTGATTAAATAATGCGCCGTCATGCCTTGAAGAAGGATGCCAGCGGCTTGTTCGAATGTGGTATCGGGTGGCACCGGAATTGCGCGGTCAATAGGCACGGCAACCAACTCACTATTCGCAAAAGGAACGTCGCAGAAGGCGATACGATCGCCAACTTGGATATGCTCCACATCAGGTGAAACTTGTTCAACGACCCCAGCCCCCTCATAACCTAGTATAAAAGGTGGCTTCCCAGCAAGATGATAGTTTCCACGTCTACGATAAACATCAGCGAAATTGAGTCCAATCGCTTTGGTCCTCACTATGATATGCCCAAACGTCAGGTTAGGATCAGGGATCTCTGCATACTGAAGCACTTCCGGCCCGCCAAACTGTTCAAATATTAATGCTTTCATCGTTTCCCTCCAACCTACTCGTCTTTCGTCAAAATTGTATCACACCCCCCTCTCATTGCAAAAAAAAGCTCCCCAATTCAGTTGTTCTGAAAAGGAGAGCTTGCTATATTACAACGGGTTTTCTCCCGTGCTTTGGAAAAACTCAAGGATTTCTCCATTCAAGCCTTTGACGAATGCAATCCTAACCGGTGTCGACGGATTGCTGCCTAAGACAACATCCTTCGGTTCCACTGTCACAATCGCGCCAGCGGCAACCGCTGCGGCAACAGCTTTGTCTACATCATTGCTGCGGAAAGCAACGTGGAAATAGGAACCTTCAGGTCTCACTTCGCCTGTTCCTCCTGCAAAAACCTCCATATAGTTACCGTCTCCGGAGTCCAGCAATATGATTCTTTTATCGCCTTCACCCCAGCTTGTCTTAACTGTAAAACCTAAGCCCTCGGTATAAAATTTCACCGTAGCTTCAAAGTCATTCGCTCTTAATGCAAGGTGGTGAAAACCTCCGCCGCCTATTTTCTCATTAGTACCCACTTGATAAGCCTCCTTTGTAATCAGTACATGCCCTACCTCCACGAGTATAACTGATTGCCAGGTGTTAGAAAATGAGTTACTTCGAAGTAACTAAGTTAACTTCACGTAATGGGTAGAGTTATGGTGCAAGCGGCACCGTCAGCTTCGAGTTATCTACTTCACCAACCTTCCACTATCCGACCACGTTAGCAACTAAACAGCCACCAGCCACCTCATCTGCCAATAACAAATCTCAAAAACCCTAGCGAGAACATCGCCAAGGCTTCACTTAAGGGAACTGTAGTCCACTATTTGGAGGAATTCGCTCCCACTCCCACATTGCCATCACTCGGCGCCCACCACCACATACTAAAAAGCCTATCCAATGGTCATACTCGACCTTGAATAGACTTTTTGTGCAGCACTATCTGGCTTCCAACTCCACTTGTTTCGGAAGCAAATCGCGATCCGTCGGCTTATTGATATAATAGCCTTGAATGCCCCAGCATGCCATTTCCTTCAGCATCATGTACTGCTCATAAGTTTCAATGCCTTCGGCAATAACTTGCAACTGAAGCGCGTTCGCCATAGCCAGCATCGCAGCAATTAACGGAGCATTGCCGTCCGCAATGAAGGATCTGTCTATTTTCAGTTTATCAATCGGCAGCAAGGTTAACATGCTCAGCGAGGAATAACCCGTTCCAAAGTCATCCAATGCGATGGTAAAACCATGTGCACGCAGCTGATGCAGGGTTTGCTGAACATCCTGCATGGCATGCACCGTCGTGCTTTCCGTAATTTCAAGCTCTATGGAATGAGGAGCTACCTCTTCTTCCCCCACGATTTGCAAAACTCGAATAACGAAATCCTCTTCGTTCAACTGAACTCTGGATATGTTGACCGATATTTTAAATTCGGAGCCATACGCCATTTTTAGAAGATGCCAATCCTTGCAGGCCTGCCGAATGACCCAGTACCCAATATCGACAATTAACCCTGTTCCCTCGGCAACCGGTATAAAGCTATTGGGCTGGACGATCCCCCTGCTGCCGCAATTCCAACGCAAAAGAGCTTCCGCACCGATCACCACTTGCTTCGCCGGATGATAGATCAACTGATACTGTACATACAGTTCCTCTTTTTCAATCGCCTGTGACAGCGCGAGCTCATGAATAAAATTCTCTACATGATCGTATTTGTAGGCTGCTTCGTAAATATGAAAACTTTTTCTGCCAGCACCTTTCGCCTTATACAAGGCAATATCCGCTTGCTTGAGTAGGGTTTGAATGGTTTCATCTTCGACTCTCAGCGATACCCCAATGCTCACACTTAACTTCATTTGCCGATCGTTCACGTTGAACGGTTTCTGAAAGAGCTGAATGATTCTATCAGCCGTCTGCTCCGCTGGCTCCAATTCTTGATTGGCTACAACAATAAACTCATCTCCGCCTAGACGTACCAATGTATAGTTAGCATCAAACTGTTGAATAAGACGATTCGCAACCTCTACGAGAACGGTATCCCCTACATCATGTCCGAACATATCATTAATATTTTTGAAATCATCTAAGTCAAGTAAATACAAGGTAGCTGGATATATCACATGTTCCAACAAATATCTCCGGTTATACAACCTGCTAAGCTCGTCATGATACGCATAATCATAGAGCAAATTCTCATGAATTTTCCGTTCCGTAATGTCACGCGTTACAGTGAAGATATATGTCAGGTTATCGTTTTCATCAAAAATAGGAGTCAGCATGCTTTCCCCGCTTAACATACCATTGGGCAGTACGAAACCATCCYCATATTTAACCGTACGTCGCTCTTTGACCACTCGCATGTATTTCTTATGTAAATATTTGGCCATATGACTTGTATGCGTATCAAAAAATGTCAGCCCTACGTCTTCCATTGATCTCCCACTAAAGTGTGTCGCAGACCGGTTGACGTAGTAATACTTCAAATCGGCGCCATCTACCCTCATGATGTAAATCGAATCTTCAATATCATCCAGCATGTGTAGGAGTAAGCTTGCATCTAGTAATTGTTCCATTCGTTGACCCCTTTGCCTATCACAACGTCCTCATCAAAAGCTTGAAATTGCAACATATACTATTCGCGAGAACACGGCTGTATTCCTCCCATTTTGGCGATTAGCGACATTCGCCAGAGCACTGCAAATAATCGTTTTGTGCTATTCATAATTGTTTTCATCACTTATGTTTCTTTTGTCGCCGCCTTACAATAAGGTTATAAGTAATTCCAAACTAATCCTACTGGAGGTTATGCGAATGATTACCAAAGGAAGCTCTTTTTCTATCGAGCAATTTCGCAACGAAGGGTACAGTGGTCCCCTGCAAGGATTATCGCTGGAAGAAGCCGATATGTACTATAACCGTTTTTTTGATGTTGTCGGTCAGTCCAAGTACGAACCTGGTCCAACCAAAATGAATCTATCTGCATGGCATCAAAACCATCATTGGGCTTATGAATTAGCGACTCATCCTAGCATTATTACAGCAATGAAGCAAATTCTTGGTGAGGACCTGGTTCTGTGGGCGATGCATTTCTGGTACAAGGAACCTAATAATGATAAATTTATTCCATGGCACCAGGACATCAATTATTGGCCAATGGAACCTGCAATTAATGCAACCGCATGGGTAAGCCTAGGTTGGTCTATCCGTGAGAATGGCTGTCTGCGGGTCATTCCGGGAACACACAAAACTCAAGTCGAGCATGTCTCTACAGGGACGGATCAAAGCGCCTTCTCGGAAGGCTTGCCAGCGGAAGCAATCGATGAGTCGAAAGCTGTTGATCTTGAAATGTCCCCAGGTCAAATAGCCTTTTTTAATGAAGCAACGTTCCATGGCTCTGAAAAGAATAGCTCAAACATACCTCGCGTAGCTTTCTCTGTGCGCTATACAACACCTGAAGTGAAGTTTCTTATGGAGGAATGGGTCGGCGATACCACGCGTATCCGCACCTATCTGGTACACGGGGAAGACAAACTGAATCGGAATGAAGCCATTCGAGGCCTTATACCGCAGAAATAAACGGCTGATAGGAAGTTCTTTTTCCAACGAAACACTCATGCTACAATAGGCTAAAAAACAAGCGAAACTCAAAGCGAGGTGGCTGGTACATTGAACTCTTATCAATTAATTATCGACTCTCTGGACATTCGGTTCTTGCATATTAAACAGTATGACCTGGATTACAAATGGCAAGCCAGCCACCGCACGCTGCATCATTCCGTTATGTGGATTGTGCAGCAAGGCAGTTTCCTGCTTGAAGTCGACCATATTCGGTACACCTGCAAAGAAAACCAAATCTGCATTTTGCCCGCTCACACCGATATCAGCTACCACGCGATTTCTAGTGAGCTTGCACTAACGAGCATTAATTTTGACGCGGAGATCTCACTTCTGAGCAATCGAAGCTGGGGGCATGTGCTCAATTTACCCGTCGTATTCGATCAGGCACAACACAATGTGCAATCCCCGATTCGTGATATGCTAACCCATATCGGAGACACATCCCCGGTGATTTCCCTGCTCATGCAATCGTCTCTCTTGCGTATTCTCTACGAATTGATGAATCGCGAGATGGCGGATCAGCCGATTTCTCCCTACACCCACATGGATAACCGAATTCATACGATCATTCATTATCTGCTCTCTCATCCAAGTCATATGCCTGAAATTAGGGATCTGGCAGAGCTTGTTCAGCTTAGCGATTCGCACTTGCGCAAATTGTTTATCAAACAAACCGGTCAAGCTCCACTCCATTTTGTACATAGTTTAAAAATAGAGCAAGCAAAAAGGCTCCTCGCTACAAGCGTGAAGCCGATCTCTCAAATCTCTTATGAGCTTGGCGTGGACAATGCCAACTATTTCACCCGGATGTTCAAAGCCAAATCCGGTCTCACTCCGCTGCAATATCGCCAGCAGTACGGCTTATGGCTGAATGACTAAGCTACCGCTTACTCGATAGCACCGACAGCTTGCAGCCAAGCTTTGGCAATAAGAGCATGTCCAGCAGGAGATGGGTGCACGCCGTCCGGTGCCCAGAATGCGCTTTCAGCTCTCGTAGAAGCTTGAGCAAATAAACCATCCAAACATACTAGACGTGCATCGAACTCTCTGGCTAATTCACGGACCACCGTGATTTTGGGATCGAGGTCTTCTCTCCACTGTTTGCGATCTTCAGGTACTGGCAGCACAAAAGGTTCAATGAGCACAAGCTTCGCACCTGTTTCTGCTGTTTGCGTCAGCAAATCGCGATATCCCGCTTCATAACTTTCCGTCGAGGTCGGATCATTACGATCATAACGCCTCCACGTATCGTTAATCCCAATATAAATAGACACTAAATTAGGCTTCAAATTCAAGCAGTCTTGATCCCAGCGCTGCTGCAAATCCACAACACGATTGCCCGAAATTCCCCTATTGAGGAATTGCACCTGTTTTTCCGGATATTTTGCCGAGAATTGAGCTGCTGCCATCAGGRCATAACCTCTACCCAAATCATTGCCGTTGTCACGAACACGCCCTGCATCCGTAATACTGTCCCCTTGAAATAAAACGACATCCCCTTGACCAATCCATGCTGACATGTGAATGTTTCCTCCTCTTTATCCCTTGATCCCTTTGAAATTACCAAAAGTTGCCTAGAGTATAGCACAGGCAATTAGGGCTATCAATTGTAACATCTGACTAAATAATCTAGTCAAAATTCGGATGTTCGCTGTTTCCCGACTATTCCCGGCGTCTGACCGAAACAAGGTCGAGACCCAACCGATTATGAAGAAAAATGCATAAAAATCAGCAAATAGCAAAAAATACCAACAAAAAGGAAGAATGGATGATCTTTACCAGCAGCACGATTGCATTCACTCAGCCTCCACTAACCATCCATTATTATAAGACTCTGATCGATGAACATCTTCTGCAAGAGCAGCTGCTTCGTGCGATTGAAAATAACGCGGTAGGAACGGAAGTTCAGCACCTGAATGATTTAAAACAGCGAATAACCATTGAAGGCATCCAAATTACTGACCAAATAGCGGAAATCCAAGCTAAACTCTTTCAGGGATATGCGATTATCCAAAAGGATGAGCATGACGCGTTGTGTGCCTTAATTCCATTAATCAGCAAAGCAGGGCTGCGCAAAAGCAATGATACGGACAATGAATTCAGCGTGGTGGGACCCAAGGTTGGCTTTGTCGAGGATCTCGATATCAATCTGCACCTGCTTCGCAGCCAGTTCACGGTCCCTAACCTTATCGTAAAAATGTTGACGGTCGGCAGCTTATCCAATTCCAGGGTCGCAATTGTTTATATCGATGGCATTGCGAATAAGGATAACGTGGCAATCCTCGAGCAGCGACTTAGCAGCATCGATTTTGAAGTGGTCTTCGATACTTCACAGCTGGATCAGATCATTTCTGACAACTCGCTGTCCCCTTTTCCGTTATTTGTTTCAACGGAACGAAGAGACCGTGTCATCTATTCCTTAATTTCCGGCCAAGTGGTTTCTGCCGAGATCCGAAGATAGCAAGCAGGATTCAGATGGGCGTAACAGATAATTAAGCTTCTAAACTGATGGATATCGCGAATAAAGCACAAGAATCGCTTTATCTCATGCGTTTGGTTGAGCAAAATATCCTGTCAGGCAACCTGCCCAAAATGAATTTCAAACATATATTATTTGATTACTATGGGGAGGGGCGCGATATTTCCCTGCCCTACTTCACCATCGAAAGCGGCTCAGTGAAAATCGTTGGTTTAGCGGGTAGCCTGGCTTCTCTGATGCCGCAGAGCATAATCAAATGCGGCAAAATGCAAAAATCCACTCAATTTACCACTATAACTCCTGGAAGCAGCAGCTCCGGTCACTAGTGAAAGTTTAGTTATCATCCGAATCGCTCCCTTGCATCCTTTGAAGTGCTTCCGCATAACCGGCATATATGCCGCTTCCAACTGCGGCATGAACAGCAGCGCCAAACGCGGCTTCCTCTTTCACTCTAGCGAACTTAAGCGGCAGCCCCCATTTGGTACGGGCCAACTGCTGCATAGCCCTGTTCTTGCGTATCCCGTTTCCAGAGGCGGCAAGCCTTGTTAACTGACCAAGCAGCTCAATCGGAAGGGATTTCGTGAACCCATCCAATTCATCCAGGATGCCATGAAGAAAGCCAGCAATCAGCTGCCGAGGATTAAAATTATTGGGCCCAATCCCTTCAATGTTGCCCGCCTTATGTGGATGCTCTCTTGTTCCGTAGAACTGGGTTCCTACCTTAAGCGGATTCGCTGAATCCATGAGAGCTTCTTCTGCCAGCCGATTCATAGTTTCATAGAGGCTTCTATCATCCAACAAACCGAATGCGCTGCACACCTCACGAAAAAATTGCTCAAGCAGCTCATACGATTTCCCTCCGCCGAGCGAAGCTCCCACAAGCAAATACCCCTCGTCCATGAAAGGACGTGTCTCGAGATATGAGCATTCGATATAAGCTGGCGAATAGACCGATACTTGCGAGCCTGTTCCGATGTTGACAAGCAAGCTCCCTTTGAAAGAAGGAACCGCACCCAAGAAGCTGGCTTGATTATCGCCGATTGCCCACAGCACCTTTTTCCCATCTACCGTTTCTCCCGCGAAAGAGTTAGGCTGGGTAAGCTCAGGCAGGAATTCAGCATCCATCCCGGCTGCAATGAACTTCTCCTGGTCAAACTCCCTGTTCGGTAGTGTGAATAGACCAATGCTTGCTGCATTCGAGCTGTCGATCCGAGGTGTCTTCTCACCGCAAAGCTTCATGGCTACATAATCGCCGATCGTGCACAGTTTCACTGCACCGACCGGAAGGTTCCGCTGCTTCGTTAGATAGAAATGGGTAACTAAACCATATCCGGTGTGCAAATCATAGCCTGTAAGTTCACTTAGCTCAGAGGCATACGATCGGCCTGATTCCAAAAGCAGCTCGCCTCGGCCATCCTGCCAAGTCACGAGCGGGCTGACTGCCTGCCCTTCCTTGCTCACATACAGCAAGCCGTGCATTTGACAAGAGATCCCAATGGCTCGCACATCATCCCAGTCATCCTGACATTCTTCAATCAACGATAGGACCAGCTGGACAACTCTGTCCGCATTTTGGGTACGTTCCCATACTTCCTTCGAAGGCAGCGCCGCATCATTCCTTGTGGAAACAATTCGTTGGACGTGCCCATCCTCCGATCTTATCACAATGAGACATATGGATGTCGTGCCTATATCAATTCCCGCTATGTACATAAGCCTGCTCCTCTCAAACTCATATCAAATGAAGTCCATGCAGCATGAACGGGACAACGCAAGCATCATCCCCTTAGTCTGCAATCAGTTGCAATGAATAGCATACATCTGCCGAGCGAACGAGTTATAGCTGCGCGCATCAGGCGAACCTGCATGCACCTAACAAATAAAGCTGTATCTTCTCCCCAGCTGCTCCTGGGGGCGGTACCGATTGAGCTTCCTCGAATGGAACAGCTGGAATAACTACTGCTAATCCTTGCGGCTCAGTGGCAGGAAATGAAATAGCGGTACAAGCTCCATCTAAATTTCCAGTAGTTGGAATAAACTTACTATATAT
>NZ_JBFTQB010000023.1:0-16427 GCF_056398785.1 Paenibacillus sp. 01T422
CACTCACCACACCTGCTCCGTAGTAAAGAGCAAATTCTATGAAATACGAAGGAAGCAGGATTTTGAGTACAGGGTGATGCTGAATGATTTCCGAGACTGTCACGTCTTGTCTGAATTCACTTGGAAGCAATGCCTCGAATGCCGTAATCCGAACGTACAGCAGTAGAAATTGGTAAGCAACAAGCCCCCAAACAAACAAGACAATGGAGCTCAACTTGGCCAAAAACACATTCATTCTCGAAGTTGGCAGCATAAGCAGCCTGTAAGCAAACGTACTTCTACCTACCCATTCCTTATACCAAATAAGAAAAATATAGAGGAGAAGCGTCACACCGCACAGACTAATAGACCAATCAAATATGATATTATCATAGCCATTCAAGCTGGCTTTGCCAAAATTCTCGGTATATTGGACGGCTGTCATTGATTGACTCTCCATCGTTCTTTCGGCATTATTCATATAACCATGCGTGTATAACCAAACGTCCAATAATTGCAAAAGTAAAGTAATAACGAACAATGCACCATAAAACTTGCTAAAACGGACAATCTCCCAGTTCAGCAATTTTCCAAAATTGCTCATGCCAGATACACCTCCCTCATAACATCTACGACGGATTTCGCTTCCCTGGATCGCATTTCCTCCGCATAAAATTGTTTCAACRCCCGTCCTTGTTCAAGTAGTACAACTTTATCAATTAAATGTTCAATATCGTGAATTTCGTGCGTCGTTATCAGAACTCCTCGGTCTTCAATCAGATGATTGGTGAACACAGCGGCAATCTGCTCACGGCTGAACATATCAATCCCGGAGAAAGGTTCGTCCATGAGCAGGTAATCAGCATCCAGGGAGAGCCCGAGCAATAAATTCGCTTTCGCCGAATTCCCTTTGGACAAGCTGCCTAGCCGGTCTTCCTTTTTCAATTTAAAAAAAGCTAGCAGGTCCTGTGCCCGCTTCTCATTCCAGTTCGGATAGAAGTCCTGCATAAACTGCATGGCTTTTCCTATTTTCATAGAAGAAGGCATCGTCAATGTATCCGGAATAAACACAATTTTCTCATAGGCCATCTTGTTAACAGGCAGATCGTCAATTCGAATTCGACCACTTCCAACGGGAGTCAGCCCCATAATGGCCTTCATGATTGTGGATTTACCGACGCCGTTAATGCCAATGAGACAAGTGATTTCTCCCTTTTCCGCTGTGAAAGAAACCTCATCAAGAACATTTTTTCTCCCATATTTCTTAACAATTCGATCGACTTCTATCATTCCTTAACCTCCCTTGCTCGCTCTGCCTCATACTTCTCTTTGACAAAACGAAGCAGATCATCCGTGGGGAGTTCAATCTTTTTGATAGATTGTATAAACACCTCCACAGCCTCCTGAATAAGCTCTTGACGAATCGAATTCAATACCTGCTTGTCCGTCGTTATGCGACTAGGGGAATTACCCGCGGTTGTTATCAAATGTTGCTCCTCCATTTCTTTATACGCCCTCTGCACAGTATTGGGATTAATTTGGAGCAAACCTGCAAGTTCACGCCTAGATGCAATTTCCTGGCCTGCTGCCAACTTACCTGTTGCCATTTCTTCTTTAAAATGCCGGACAACCTGCAGATAAACCGGATCGCGATTGTTAAACGTAATGTTCATCTACCCATCTCCTATGTACTTCCTTAGTAAATCTGGATAATTATAGTGTGTGTATTAATTGACTCATACACTAAGTGTACTATACCCTTCATACACTTCTTTTGTCAAGCATATTAATCCCATAAATTTACTTTTATGAATGATAGTCACCAATTTTATCATCAATACGAATAGTAGATCCATACATAAAACTAAAAAACATCCCTGCTAACCTAAGCTAGAGGGATGTTTTCCGTATTACACAACAACCGTAATTGTCGGTGCAGAAATCGTCGGTTCAACAGTAATATCAGAAGTCGTATTTGAGTAGTCTGAGACTTGGAGAACGACTGGCGTACCAGCTACTGCTGCTGTTGTTGCCAAAACCAGGGATGCCGTTGTAAGGGTGGACAAACCTCCCTCTTGCAGCACACCGTTGACATATACGTTGTAGTAACCGTCTGTCGGAGGTGCTGGAAGGGTTGTAACCGCAACACCATCGTCATCTAAGAAGCTCGCTGCCAGAATCGTTGTATCTGTGGCGCCAATCATACCTGCAGTAAGAACTGCGTTATATCTTGTTACATCGGGATCTACCGTTGTTTCAACGGTGCCCCCAGTAGCAACCGGTGCGGAAGCTGTGGCGGTCACAAAAAGTTTAATCAAAGACGCTGCCATAATTTCACCCCCTTCCCTAATTCCCAATGGCTATCTATAGATACGAACGCTTTGGACGATGATGGGGACACCTTTTTCCGGAACATCCTCTGAGGTTAAAGTTAAAGAACCTTCCCGTATGTGATATAACGTTCGAGGCTGCAAGACACCGTTCACGAAGACTTGTCGATAAGAGATGATCTTCGGGCTCGGAATGGATTGAATCCCATAGCCGGGGATCTGGTCTTTATTGGTGTACACCCTTTTCTCCCCATCGGAAATAGCATAGAAGAAATAGATCTGCGCCAAATATTTGACTCCTAGGCGTTTGTTTTTATGCCTGGACCTCTTTTTTCGCCGTTTGGTCGTCTTCTTGGGACACGGACGACAACTTGTCACGTACATGTGAATGCTGATGTAAATCACCCCGCCAACGCTGACTTCTGTTAGTTCATTTTATGCACAAAATTAAGTCAGTAATTGGATTTAATTATCAGGTGCTTCCCCCATTTATGTGAAAAATCGGCCTAAAATACGAGTAAACCTCACATAGCTGTGAGCAAATGGGCCAACAATAAGGAGAGGACGCAGGTAAGGTCGAGGAGGTCATTATGAGGTCAACAAGTTTGGACAACATTCCTTTGTCAAAAAACATCGCTGGAAGATTAGAAAAGGGCCTCATCCAGCAATTAGAGCTTCTTCGAGGCGGTGTTCAGCCGTTCCCTCTTTCATCGGAGGAGAGAGAGCTCGTGGAGGACATCCGAACTCGAACCCAGCAGGAGAACCGGAATAACATAACGCGCACAATGGCCTATTGGGCTTGTTACCAAGCGTATCCAGAGCTTCATTGGGCTCTGCTAGCCCATATGGTCTCCCGTAATGGTGGTTGGAACATGACCGACCTCCGAGGCGAGCTGCTGCCGCACCTCATTGACAGTGATCAAGCTGAGCACTTGTTTGCTTTTCTGGAGCGCGCGAACGGTCTTATTTTTCAAGATGCTTATCCGCAATTACTGCTTTATGAGGCGAGCAAGAAACGCGAAAAAAATCTGTTTCACTTGCTTCCCCATTTGGATATTTCCATGTGGATGGTCCCTGCCTGGCATGAATTCTGGAGAGATCCAGACTCCGCCGGGCTGACGATTGCTCTTATTGTGAATGAACAAAATTATATCGAACAACGTATCGTCCAAAAAGGACAGTTCCAACAAACCGTGCTGGATAAGGCCCTTTTCAAAGCCCAAGGCTGGCTGCAAATGAATCAAGTTGGCTTCCCTTTTTGGTCCCCATCCACCGAAACCGGCTCCCCCCAGCCCCGTCTGGCTGGACTCATTCTCGAGAATTTTGCCAACTTAACTGAACGTATAGCCCTTGGGAAAGACCTTTACGCTCTTCTATTCGGGGTACCTGAAGTACTTCAGGGTGTACTCCGCTTCGCTGCATCAACGGCACACACGGGTTCACGCGCGGATTATTGGCCCCACTTATTTACCCCCATACAAAAAGCCCCCCCTGATAATCCCTATCAGGAGAGGCTGGATGGCTGCTTCCTTAAGAAAGGAAGCTCACCTTTGTATAGTCCTACACTTGAAACTGTATGGCCGGATAGACCGCTAATGCCTGTGGAACCTGGCGACTGGTTTCAAGAGGTCGAGACGCCTATGCGGTATATGCGCCCTATCGCAGTGCCACAGACCATTGATTTAACCCATGCCGCGAGCGAATGGCTTAATAACATTGAGCTTGCCATCCTTGCTGCGCAGGCTATGAACGTCGTCCGATAAGACGACTTGCTTTGCCAATCAGCTTTTGAACAGGCGCTGGGAAATTCTTCACATCGTCCTTCGTAACTACTCGCGTCACCATTAGCATCAACGGATACAGAGCTGCCGTGAAGCCGCAAACGAGTACAGCGTTAATTCCTTCATTAATCCTGTACATGCTCGTTGGTTGCACATACGTATGGGTCAACCACTCTGCCGCGATGCCTAAGCCGATAATGACCACAATCGAAATCATTAAACCGATAAAGCGTCGTCCGAGAATGGTGAATTTCACTTCTTTGCGCAGCGTGCGCAAATTGAGCCACGACATGGCGATGAAGCAAAGTCCTGTGGAACCAATGATGCCATAAATGCCGAACAATGGAGCGAGCAAGAAGCTGCCCGCCAGCTTAACCGCAATACCTACGGCAACATGCAGCATCAACGGTTTCATACGGCCCATGCCCATCAATACCGCACCAGAAGTCTGCATGACAATTTGGAACATAGCGCCTAGAGTTAACAAGGAGATCATGTAAGGTCCATGACTCATCCCATAAGCAGTATCCTCATGCCCAAACATGAAGAAATCGAGCGGGCGCGCGGCAATTGCGATCACAAGCACCGCAGGCAGTCCTGATAGAATGGACAACTGGAGCACTCTGGTTGTTTGGTGCCCCACCTGTTTCAGGTCTTTGCGGGAGTAAGCCGCTGAAATGATCGGCACAACAGATTGGCTAAGCGCGATCGCCAAGATAATCGGGATACCTGCCAGAGATTGCGCGCGGCCCCCGATAATACCGACTAACCCAAGCGCCTCGCTGCTGCCAATTGATCCCTCCAAGAGCGGGATAATGATCGATGTATCGATCGCATAGACCAAGGTAACCGTCACGGAGAAGATCACGATTGGGATCGAAAGCTTCAGCAGGCTGCGGTAAATCTCGCTATACTTTGTCGGTGCTGTTGCTGGTGCCGGGGAATGTCCGGCTGCGGTTTCATTAGCCGCGGAGTGAGACACACTCTCTTTCAGCCTTTGAGCGTCCCTGCGTTTGAGCTTCATCGCAAAGTAGAGCATAACGGCTAGCGCGGCAATTCCTCCCATGACTCCACCAAATGATGCACCTGCTACACCCCAGGCCAAACTAATGTTTAATAGAATAAAGGCAAGACCAATCGAGGTGACCAGTCTGAAAATTTGTTCCACAACTTGCGATACCCCGTTAGGCATCATGTTTTGTCTGCCTTGGAAGTAGCCGCGCATAATCGCAATGAGCGGGAAGAACAGCATGGCCGGCGCGATAGCGCGAGTTGCCAGCGTAGCGTCGGGTCCCCCGCGTGAAATTTGTTCCGCATAAATCGGTGCGAAAACATATAACAGCACGGTCATGAGCGCACCAGCAACGATAGCAAATAAAATAGCCGCGCGATAGATTCGCTCTGCCTCGGCAGGTCGTCCGATGGCATACTTCTCTGATACCATTTTGCTTAACGCGCTGGGAATCCCTGCTGTTGCTACAACAAGAAGAATAGAGTACAGATTAAAAGCAATCGAATAACTGCCCATCCCACCCTCATGCAGCAGGTGAACCAACGGAATACGCTGGAAAACGCCGAGAAACCGCGCTACAAGCGCGGCTACGGTGAGAATGAGCGTCCCTTTTACAAGAGAATCTTTGGTTTCCTTCGTCAAATGTGTTCCTACTCTCTAATCCCGTATTCAAACAACATCCTGTTCTATTAAAAAACCCAAATAAAGAAGAGAACAATCATTGCCAGCTGCAGCACAATTTTGACAGCACTGCTCGCAAAGAAACCGATCACGGAGCCAATCCCGGCGCTGATCGCATTCTGCCATTTGGTGCCGATAATGATCTCACCAATCACAGCGCCTAAGAAGGGTCCTATGATTAATCCGRAGGCTGGAATAACGAAAGGTCCAATAATAWGGCCAATGGTACTCCCAATCACAGCCGCCTTCGAACCTCCGAATTTCTTGACCCCCATTGCACTGACCGCGTAATCGGCAACCATAACAATGATGACAATCAGGGTTTGCGTGGTCCAGAACACCCAGCCGAACGGCTCAAAGCTAATCAGCCAGCCATATAGGAAAAACGCTGCATATATCGCCAAAACACCAGGCAGCACTGGATAAACCGCGCCAACCATACCTACGACAAACAAAAGAATGACCAAGCTCCAGGCTAACGTGATCATGGGCTCATCTCCGTCCGTTATTGTACTCGCTAAGAGTCTTATGACTTTTAGAGCATATACGCATGAATGATTTTGGCAACCGCACTCTCTTCGTTCGTAACCGTCGTGATATCTGCAATCTGCTTGACTTCATCCTGCGCATTGCCCATGGCGACACCAAGACCTGCTTCACGAATCATCGAGATATCATTCTGGCTGTCTCCCATTGCAATAACTTCGGACATCTGAATCCCCAGCAGCTGACAAACAGCCTCCACGCCAGTCGCTTTACTGATACCAAGCGGATTTAATTCAATGTTTGATGGGTGAGAGTTGGTAATTTCAAGTGTTCCCCAACTCTCTGCAATTCCGCGAATATGCTGCAATTTCTCCGCATTTTCCGTAAAGAAACCGAACTTCAGCCATTCGCCGTTCGGAATGTCCAGGCCTTCGCGCTCGCGGTTGAAGACCCCCTCTTCGACAGAGTAAGCCCACCACCAGCAGTCATGCTCCTCAGCTAGCGCGTGCAATCGGCTCACGGTTTCTACAGGAAGCAGTGTTCTCCGAAGCAATTTATCCGGCGACTCCCACACTTCACTGCCATTCACCATTACCATGGGAGAAGACAACCCCAGCTCCTGAATATAAGGCATGGCGCTAATGGCTCCGCGGCCGGTCGACATGATGACTATTTTGCCAGCCTCCGTCGCTTGACGAATTGCGGATTGATTTTCCGGAGATATTTTCTTCTCCTCATCCAATAAGGTACCGTCCATATCGAGGGCTATTAACTTATAAGTTCCCACGTTCCCCATCTCCTGTCCTTCATAGACCTAGTAAGCAGCGAGCACTTTCTTAGGCAGCTCTTCCATAAAAGTCATATGCCAAAGGGCAAAAATATAGATCGTCCAAATCCGGCGCGCATAATCGCCTTGACCGCTCCGGTGCTTCTGAAGCATTCGTTCTACTGTGTTCATGTTAATGTAATCTTCAATCCCGCTGGCTTTGATCTGCTCAAGCAGCACATCGCCCATCGAGCCTTGTATCCATTGACGCAAAGGTACTGGGAAGCCCAACTTCGGACGATTCAGAATCGGATCCGGTATGATGCCTTCCATCGCTTTACGGAAAATATATTTGGTTGTGCCATTGGCAATTCGATATTTCGCCGGAATGCGGCGTGCCACCTCGAACAGCTCCTTATCTAGGAAAGGAACTCGCAGTTCAAGCGAATGCGCCATCGTCATCTTATCGGCTTTCATAAGAATATCGCCTGGCATCCATAGATTCATGTCGATATATTGCATCCGACTGACCGGATCGAGATGTTTGGTCTTGTTGTAGTAGTCTCCGGCGATCTGCACAGGATTCTTGTAAGCCCGCAGCATCTCATTATCAAGGCGCAGTACTTCCGCTTTCATATCCTCTGTGAAAATCTTCGCATTACCGAGGAAGCGCTCCTCTAGCGGCGTCGTGCCGCGCAAGACATAATTGCGCCCCTTCACGCTGCTTGGCAGCATCCGGGCGAAGCGATTCAGCATGCGCTTGATCGAATGCGGCAGCTGATCAATCGGCCGCAAGGACTGCGGCTCGCGATAGATGCGATAGCCGCCGAACAGCTCGTCCGCGCCTTCGCCGGACAGCACAACCGTCACGTGCTCGCGCGCAAGCTGCGCCACGTGGTAGAGGGCAATGGCCGAAGGATCGGCGACAGGCTCGTCCTGGTGCCAGATCGCCTTCGGCATCGTACTGAAGAAGTCATCCTTCGTGATGACTTTGTCGTAGTGCTCTGTGCCCAGCGTCGCAGCCGTTTGGGCGGCGATCGGCGTTTCGTTGTTGGCGCCTTCGAAGCCAACGGAGAACGTGCGGATTGGTTCAATGTTCCGCATATGGGTAGCGATGGCCGTGGAGTCGATCCCACTGGATAAGAAACATCCCCGCTCCACGTCACTGACCATGTGGTGCTTGACGGAGTCCTTCAACGTTTCGCGGATCTGCTCCACATAATAGTCAAAAGGACGTTCTTCCGGCTCAAACATCGGATCCCAATACTTATGTATCGTCATCTCTCCATCGAAGGTTACCTTTACATAGTGGGCAGGCGGCAATTTGTGGATGCCGTGGAACATCGTGTTCGGCTCTGGTACATATTGAAAGGTCAAATAGTTCAGCAAGCTGTCCGTATGGATCAACCGGTTCATGCCATCCGCAGCGAGCAAGCTCTTAATTTCTGAGCCGAACAAAAACTGACGGTCATTGACATGATAATAAAACGGCTTAATGCCGAAATGGTCTCTCGCTCCGAACAGCTGCTTCTTTTTCTTGTCCCAGATAACGAACCCGAACATGCCACGCAAATGCTTGACGCATTCCTCTCCAAACTCCTCATAAAGGTGAACAATAACCTCCGTATCGCTATGCGTGCGGAATTGATGGCCGCGTTCTTGCAGCATTCCGCGTAACTCTTTGTAATTATAAATCTCTCCATTAAAAATGATCCACACAGAATCATCCTCGTTGGCTAGCGGCTGATGCCCCTCTTGTATATCAATAATGGACAACCGGCGAAAGCCAAGACCAATCCGATTGTCCGTCCAAAAACCGGAATCGTTCGGTCCCCGATGCACAATCACATCCGTCATTTGCTGCAGCATGGCAACTGTTGGTTCTCTATCTTCAAAATACATCACACCCGTAATACCACACATGGTGAAACTCACTCCTCCGTACCATTCATCAAACTATCTCTCGCGACTACCGATACATTAGTATACCATATCCGTCCGCCATACTGGAAATAGGATGAAAGTACGCATTCAGCTGTCAATCATAGGAAAATGAAGGTAATGATCAGTCTTTTTAATGAAGCTGTTAATCGCGTTGTTTTCATGCTGTCCCCCACCTTTCTTTTCTCTGTGCACAAAAGTTTACCTCGCGCAACTTTTGGTGTATAGGAGGGCTTTCCTCCTTGCACCAACATATGCTTAGTTATGATAAACGGTTCCACCTCTTATATATTGCTTCCGGTAGGCAAGTGGTGAGAGACCTATTTTGGCACGAAAACAGTTCGAGAAGTACGCCGCATGATGGAAGCCCACCTCCTCAGAGATGCGCTCAATAGACCACTGCGTTTTGAGCAGCAGCAGCTTGGATTGTTCGATTCGATAGGCGAGCAAATATTCTAATGGCGTACAGCCATAAACACTTTTCATGCAGCGACTCAAGTAATTCGGATGAAAATGAAACTCATCAGCTAACCTCTCATTGGTCACATCTGCCGAGTAATGCTGCTTGAGGTAAGCCTCAATTCTCTCAGCCAGCCTGTGTATTTTGGACTGTTCATCAGGCTTACTCCCAATGTCCAGCGCACGCAGGATTTCTGTGAAAATACGCTGCTCTTCCCAGAACGATAACGATCTCTCAGAGACGGACATTTGTATGAGTTGGTGCCAAAGCTGTTGAATCCGCTCGAGGTCTGAAACAGCTCCCTGTTGATGCAAGGTTATTTCATTTTTTTGTGGTAAAACGAATTCACTGCGCGGGAAGGGTTTGCTCTCTCTGATCATGTAAGGGCTGGTGGTTCGAAAATGGAGCCAAAAAAAATGACAGTCCGCCTCACAGGGGCGTACGGAATAATGATATTTGTCCGGAAGCAGCAGCACATACTGGCCTTCCGTCAAGCTCCACGTCAGCTCCTCTTCCCCCAAATGAAGCGTACCTTTCGTAATGAAAAGAAGATCATACATCCCTAACCCTGCGCGATCCGGGTGCGTGTCCCCTGCGCTATACGTGCTAAATCCGCTTTCCAAATAATAGGGCATAGGCGGTGCAGCTAGCGATATCTCTTTCATCAGGCAGCGGACTCCTTTAATAAATTGTGTGAAATTTTATAAATAAATGGTTGTATTCCTACCTGTTGCTTCCCCAGTATCCCTCATATAATTGGGGAAAGTAAAGCCTAATTCGCAAAATTCAGGAGGTTGCTTCATGTCAAATGCACTGCTACCGGCTAAGCACAAATTGTCTCTGAATCAAATCCAAATCAACGATGACTTCTGGAATCACTACGTCAGCCTTGTTCGAAATACCGTCATTCCATATCAATGGGAAGCGCTGAATGATCGCGTTCCGGACGCTGAACCAAGCCATGCAATCCATAATTTCCGAATTGCCGCAGGTTTGGAAACCGGGGAATACCGGGGCTGGGTGTTCCAAGACTCCGATCTGGCCAAATGGCTCGAAGCTGTCGCCTATTCCCTGCAACAACATCCTGATGCAGCATTGGAACAGACTGCAGATGAGACAATCGACCTCATCGTCCAAGCACAGCAAAGTGATGGTTATTTGAATACCTACTATACCATCAAGGAACCTGGCAAACGCTGGACTAACTTGTATGAATGCCATGAACTGTATTGCGCAGGTCACATGATTGAAGCTGCCGTTGCGTACTTTGAGGCTACAGGGAAAAGGAAGCTGCTGGATGCGATGTGCCGTTTTGCGGACCATATCCAGGATGTATTCGGACGTGAGAATGGAAAGCTTAAAGGATATGATGGGCATCAAGAAATCGAATTGGCTTTGGTCAAATTGTATACGGTAACGAAGCAGGAGAAATATCTCCAGCTTGCCTGCTATTTCATCGATGAGCGAGGACAACGACCTGATTTCTTCGAGGAAGAGTGGGAGCGACGGGGAAAAACCTCAATCTATCGCGCTGGTCAAACCCCATCACCGAGTCTGAGCAGCATTTATAATCAAAGCCATCTGCCTGTTCGTGAGCAAGATACAGCAATCGGGCATTCAGTTAGAGCTGTATATATGTACACGGCAATGGCTGATTTGGCCAGGCTGACAGGGGACGAGAAGCTGCTTGCTGCTTGCAAGAAACTCTGGGCCAATATGACACAGAAGCAAATGTACATCACTGGCGGCATCGGTTCGACGCACCATGGGGAGGCGTTCTCGTTCGATTATGATCTGCCGAACGATACGGTGTATGCGGAGACTTGCGCTTCCATCGGCTTAGTGTTTTTTGCACAGCGCATGCTGCGCCTCGAAACACGGAGCGAGTATGCTGACGTGATCGAGCGGGCACTGTATAACATCATCATCGGCAGTATGAGTCAGGATGGAAAACGGTTTTTCTATGTGAATCCGTTGGAGGTTTGGCCTCAAGCTTCAGCGAGCAATCCTGGTAAGCATCATGTCAAAGCTGAGCGCCAGAAATGGTTTGGGTGCGCTTGCTGCCCTCCCAACTTGGCACGGATTCTCTCTTCACTTGGGGAGTACATTTATACGACAGAGGCAGGACGCATCAATTGCCATTTGTTTATCGGCAGCGAAAGCACCATTACGCTGGATGATGATKCACAAGTTGGGCTGAAACAGGTATGTTCGCTGCCTTGGAAAGGGGAAGCTTCGCTTGAGCTAAGCTTGGCCCAGCCGCGTTCGTTCACGCTTGCGTTGCGCGTGCCTTACTGGTGCGACAGCCAACCTCACTTGCTCATCAACGGTGAGCAAGTGGAGGGGTACCCTGTTGAGAATGGCTACGCGATTATCGAGCGGATTTGGACGGATGGTGACACCGTCACTTGGCTGCTTCCGATGGAGGCTCATCTCATCCAAGCGAACCCACTCATCCGCAGCAATGCCGGTAAAGCCGCGATCCAAAGAGGGCCTCTTGTCTACTGCGTTGAGCAAGTTGATAATGAGGCTCCGCTGGCTAGCCTTAGTCTTCAGAGTGGAACGAGACTGAAGGTGGAGGCTGACGCAGATGTGCTTGGCGGCACTGTGAAGATCGAGGCCGAGGGCTTTAGGGATGCCTCATCTGAGGCGTGGGCTTCGGCTGAACCGTACCGTCGTTGGGCGCCAACGGCTGAGCCAGTTGCCTTGCAGGCAGTTCCCTATTTCCAATGGGGAAATCGTGGAGTTGGTGAGATGGCGGTGTGGATGCGGGTACGCCAGTAAAAGCATGAAGAGAGAGAGGCTGCTGTCTGAGGCGGCCTCTCTCTTCTTGCTTGTTCGTGCGGCTAGCGGAACTATGGACCGCTATTTCTGCAGATTCCCTCAGTATTGGGATTTAGTGGGAACTACGATCCGTTATTTGGGTGTAATCTCCTGAAATAGTCGTGTTCGCGAACAGATAAGACCCTGTCGTTCCTCCTAATCGCGAAAACAGTCTTTTTCGCTCAAATAGCGCACCACAGTTCCGTTGCAAGGTTGAGGCCGAAGGATCTTAGAGTGGGGGAAGCATGTGTGTGCTCCGGGTCCAGCTCTCGGTCCTCTCGAGCTCTCCGACTCCCTGGATTCCCTGTACTCCCCAGCTCTCGGTCCTCTCGAGCTCCCCCACTCCCTGGATTCCTGGGCCTCCCAGCTCTCGGTCCTCACGAGCTCCCCGGCTCCCTGGATTCCTGGGCTCCCTAGCTCCCCCGGCCCGCCAGCTCATCGCACGACTTGGCTCTTAGCTCCCCTCCCAGCCGCCAACCCACACCTACCAAGGCCGCTTCCCGCCGCCAAGCTTCGTCAAGACGCCGTCGTTCGCAGCGTCATAAGCTCGAAAGATCTCAGCCGCAATCGGAGATGCGCCATAGCGACCAAATCCGCCTTCAGGCACAACAACCGCGACCGCAAGCTTCGGGTTCTCGACCGGCGCGAAGGCGATGAACACGGCATTTTCAACCGAACCTCCCGATACGCTTTGGGTGGAGGTTCCTGTTTTGCGCGCCACATTAAACGGCAGCTCGTCAATCCCTTCTGCTCCACTTTTCATCCCGTGGATAATGGTGTTCCAGTCCTCTTTGGCAAACTCCGACGACGAGTCTTCCAGCAGTTCAGACTCTACTTTCCTTACCAGCTGACCCTGATAGTCGCGAATTTCATCCACGAACAACGGCTTCATCCGCTTTCCGCGACTAGCCAACGTAGCTGTGTACTGAGCAAGCTGCAAGGTTGTCGTTTTTTCATTTTGTCCCCATGAAGCGTAAACCATCGCGGATTGATAACTGTCTTTCACGGCATTTTTGATAAAATCGTTAGATCCTGCAAGCTCACCTGGCAGGCCACTCCCTGTTTTGATCCCCATCCCGAATTTCGCCATGTATTCGGCCCATTTGGCAGTTACAGCGGGATCCTCTCTGCCGAATTTCGCCCAGAAAGGAATTCCGACTTTTTCAGACATGAACGTGTTAGAGGAATGCTCAATGGCTCCCGCAGCATCCATATCCCCATAAGCCGCTTTCCCCGAATTGGTGATGGTGCTATTGCCGCCTTTTCCGAAGCTAAACGACCCCGTATCGTAATAAATCTTCCCAGACCCGCTGAAGAATTTCTCTTTAAGCCCTATCAACACGGACATAGGCTTGATCGTTGAACCCATGAACACAATCGATGATGGATGTTTCGCATTTTCTTTTTCGTCTGGATACTTAGCTTTAGCTGTTCGAATGCTGCCATTGGGGATAAAGGTTTCGATTTCTTTATAAACGCTTGCCGACATGCCACCGGTCCATGCGTTAGCGTCATAATCCGGATAGTTCGCCATCGTCACTACCCGTCCCGTATCTACCTCCATAGCAACGGCAAACCCGGATGCTGCTTGCATCCCAAGACTCAAATACAAATCATTAGCGTGCGATGGGCTGCCCAGGTAGCGAATATGCTCCTTCAGCATTCGTTCTGTCGCTTTCTGGATATCTTTGTGGATGGTCAAATATAGATTATTTCCTTTAACTGGAGCCGTGACTTCGGCCCTCCCAATTATTTTGTTAACGGCGTCAACCGGGTATGTCTTACTGCCGTTTCTGCCGCGCAGCTCATCCTGATACATGCGTTCGATCCCATCGAATCCCACATTTTCTGAGCTCAAATATTCCTGAACCATCGGGCTGTCTTTGTAGATTTCTTTGGCTGTCGGTGAAGTGAAAGAGTTCGTATATCCCACTAAATGCGTAGCAATTGTAGTATTACCGTCATCATCCATTTCATAAGTGCGAATGCTTTCCTCCGTTACGTCTAACCATTTAAATTCATCCCTATGCTCTAGAATAAAGGCGATCTCATCGCTGGACAAATCCGCCTTAATTCTTCGCGGAACCCAGTAATAACTTGGCTTTTTGATTTCATTCTTATGGTAGTCGTAGCCGATGTCCATCGCTAGAATGATTTCTTCCGGGGTCGGACTTTTCGAATTGGGTTTGGCATACTTGTCGAAAACATCAACTTTCAGCCGATCCGCTATAGCAATTAAGTCATCTAGCTTTTGAGCGCTGGGATCAATTCGAAAAAATAAGGATTGCATGGGAATGGTATACGCAAGCGGAGATTTCGAGGCGTCATAGATGTTGCCCCGGATGGGAGCGATTTGAATTGTTTGTGTGCCATTTCTATTCTCTGCGGCCTTGTGCATTTTCGTTTGAACAAATTGCAACATAGCCAGTCGCACGATCAGGATGGAAAATAATACAAAGGTTACAAAGAAAAAAAGATTAATTCGCAGCGAAAAATGCCTCTTTTGTGCCAGCTCTTTTTTCTTCGGATCATCCGCAATCGGCGATCTCATCACTGTAAGGCCCCCTTCTGTGTCAGGATGTATCCTGAAACAGACGAAGTGGCCTGCAACTAAGTTCACTAAATTTTGGAAATTTCTTTCTATTCCCAAGACAAGCTCACAAAAAAACCTTCACCCCCACTCATGAAGTGGATTTGAAGGATTTTTCACTCTATTCTGCCTCTACCAAGGCCTCTTGCCGCCGCCAAGCTTGGTCAAAATGCCTTCGTTGGCTACATCGTAAGCCTGAAAGATTTTTGCCGCAATCGGGGATGCGCCATAGCGCCCGTAGCCGCCTTCAGGCACGACGACAGCGATAGCGAGCTTCGGATTCTCGACCGGCGCGAAAGCGATGAACACGGCGTTGTCGATCGTTCCGCCTGAGACAGCTTGCGTCGAAGTCCCTGTCTTCCGAGCTACGTTATAGGGTAGCTCATCAATGCCTTCCGCACCACTCTTCATCCCATGGATGATGGTGTTCCAGTCGGCTTTGGCGAACAAAGCGCTCGAATCCTCCAGCACTTCAGGTTCCACTTTTTTGACAAGTTCACCTTCAAAGCTTCGAATCTCATCTACGTACAACGGCTTCATCCGTTTACCGCGGCTGCCCAGAGTGGCAGCGAACTGCGCGAGTTGCAGCGTTGTTGTTTTCTCGTTCTGCCCCCATGAAGCATATACCATGGCAGACTGATAACTGTCTTTTTTGGCGTTCTTGGCAAAGTCATTCGAACCCGCATTTTCGCCAGGTAGGCCACTTCCTGTTTTGACACCTAAGCCGAACTTCGCCAAATATTCCGCCCATTTGTCAGTTACTGCAGGATTTTCGCCGCCATATTTTAAATAAAATGGAATCCCGACTTTGGCCGACATGTACGTATTAGACGAATGTTCGATGGAGCTGGAGGCATCCAAGTTTCCATAAGCCGTTCTCCCTGAGTTGGAAATTGAACTTGTAGAATTCGCCTTACCGAAAGTGAACGTACCCGAATCGTAATAATATTGATTGGAAGGTGTAATCAATTTCTCTGTTAAACCAATCAGAACAGACAATGGTTTGATTGTGGAACCCATGAAGACGATCGAAGACGGATGTTTCGGACGCTCTTTGTCTGTGTATTTCGGATACGCTGTTGTAATCGAACCATTAGCAATATAGGACCCGACTTCATCCAATGTCGCTTGTGAAATACCGCCTGTCCATTCATTGGAATTGTAGTCCGGGTAATTAGCCATCGTCACGACACGCCCTGTGTCTACTTCCATAGCAACCGCATAACCAGCCTGCGCATTCGCTCCATATTTGATAAAAGCATCATTCCGCGCATACGGTGTATGTAAAAAAGCAATCTGATCAGCGATCGCCTTTTCAGCCGTCTTCTGAATATCTTTATTGATCGACAGATACAAGTTGTTACCTTTGGTTGGTTTCGTTACTGTCGCGCGGCCGATAATTTTCATGGCAGCATTAACGGGGTAAATTTTATACCCATTTTTCCCGCGAAGCTCATCTTGATACATTCTCTCGATGCCATCGAAGCCGACATTTTCAGTATCGAGATATTCCTTGCTATTTTCGTTATCTTGGTACATCTCCTTGGCTTTTTCAGTCGAATAGCTTTTGAGGTAACC